>JAFGBI010000111.1 GCA_016933275.1 Polyangiaceae bacterium
AGAGCACCGAACCGGCAGCAGACCTCTCCAGAGGCAGCGCTGGAAACGCGTCCTCGCCTCGCACAGACGCGTTTCCAGCGCTGCCGTCGCTGGTGGCAACCTGATCGGTGCTCTAGCCGAAGCGCTCCGCAAGGGTGCTCGCCCCGGGGAGCGACATCGCACCGTGGGGCAGGAGGGGCAGCTCGACATAGGCCGCCGCGACCGCCGCTAGACGGGCGAGGTGCTCGGCTTGGAGCTCTTCGCGTATGGCGCGGCGCGCCGCGCTCATCAATCCGGCTTCACCGCTGGAGCCGACGTCTCCCGGCTGGGCGAGCCCCGAGGGGACCGCGGCCAGCAGAGCTTGCCGCTCCGCAGGAGTGAACAGCGGCTCGAGAACGCCATTGGCCACCACCGCCGCGATCGGGAGTCCAAGCTCGGAGGTGAGTGCCTCCACGAGCTCCAGGGCTTCCGTGGTCGGCAGCTCCTCGGGGAGCGCGACCACGACCACCCCAGAGCGGATGGGATCCGTGAGGTCATGCCACGCACGTTCGGCGTCGCGGCGTAGGATGCCGGGCGGGACGAGGTCAACGATGACCTTGGGAACCCGCAGCATCTCCAGCCCGTGTCCGGTCGCGGGCGCGTCGTGGATAACCGTATCGAACCGATGGCGCCCGGCTCCGTCCGTCTCCGTCGAGTGATACCAGACCTTGCCAAGGATGGCCCATTCGTGAAGGCCCGGCACGCCGGCGAGGAATCCTTGCACCAGCCTGCTGTCGAACACGGCGTCGTAGACGGTGCGGCTCTTCAGCATCATGCCGCCGTACTCGCGCATCGCCGCGTCCACGTCGATCCTGACACCCCACACCCCGGCCGCGACGAGCCGCGACTCCGCCGTGAACGGCGCCACTCCGAAGAGCGTCGACAGCCGCTCCCTGGCACCGCTCGTCGCCACCAGGACCCGACGCCCGCGCCGAGCGAGTGCCAGCGCCAACGCCGCGGTGACGGTGCTCTTGCCGACCCCACCCTTCCCGGTGACGAAGAGGAAGCGACGGTCGAACGGGAAGGTCATGGGCGGGATGGGCAGGCCACTCGGGCGTGTGATATTGGCGGGAGAGCCGCCCTGCAAGCCCTCACCGAGGAAAACGGCGGCAAGCCTCGATTCGGAGCCGCCCCATGACCAATGCCGCCCCTCGTCACCTCCTTCTTCGCGTCGCGCGGTGTCGCCCCGACGCGCCGCGGCCGATGCCGGTCGGTGCCGCGCTCTTGGCCGTCGTCGCGGTCACCACCGCCACCGCGGCGAGCTGTCGGTGCGAACAGACGCCCCCGACCAGCGCCAGCGCCAGCGCCAGCATCGCCTCGTCGGCACCGGGAGACCCCACCCCCAAGCCGTACCTCCCGCCCCCCGTCGTCCCGCGAGTGGGACCGGTGCTAGCGATCGTCCCGGGCGAGGCAGTCGGGCCGATCTACTTCGGTGCCACGGTGGCCACGGTGGAGCGCCACATGCAAAGGGCGTGCGACGTCAAGACCGACAAGGTTTGTCGTTATTTCGGCGAAGCACTGGAGTTCTTCTTCACGGAGGGCGTCCTCTCCGAGATCCGAGTTCATGGCCTCGGTCGTCCAGCGGGCAAGGACAGCGGGGGGACTGAACGCAAGTACGGCAACTTCAATGGGGCGGTCGATGCAGATCCGGCAGCGGGTCGCCCGCTCGTCACCACCTTCGGGATGCACGCGGAAGGCGCCGCAGCGGGCCTCGGTAAGCCGAAGCGGATCGAGCCGCTCGATGGGCAGGGTCCGTTCCATACGGTGGCGGTGCACCACTACGACGGGCTACTAGTCGAGTACGACCGAATCTCGGATGCCAGGATGCCCGTCGTGAACGGGTTTCGTGTCATCCGCCGGGGTCCCTAGGCAAGACCGACCACCTCGTCGTCGGGATAGCACGATCCAATACCGAGCTCGGTCATCCATGCCGAACCCGACGTCGCTCCTGGATCATGTGCTGGGTGATGACGCGCTGGGCCGCCGCGGTCTCGACGAGGGTCCAGACGTCGTGCTCGGCTTTCCCGCCCGCCCGCTCGAGAAGGATGTCGGCGGCACGTTGAGGTTCGATCGCGTCGAGGTGGCGCCCCGGGAGCTCCACCACGGCGGTCCGTGACCGGAGCCCCTCCAGGGTCGTCAGCATCTGGTCGACGACGGCACGGAAGACGCGTTCGTCGAAGGCAACGGCCGGCCCAATCCCGAAGAAGAGGATCTTGTCGAAGGGTAGCTTTGGCTTCCCCGGCACCAGCAACACCTCACCGACCGCGCCGGTCACGAAGCCACTCTCGATCAACCGTGAGACCCGCCCGGCGAGCCTCCAGTCGACGAGCCCGCTGACACCATGCGGAGGGCGCTCGTTGGCGGCCAGGCACGCGACCAGCACCTCCGTCCCGGCAAGATCCAGGCGCCGAAGCTGGGGCGGGACGAAGCGGAGGTCCACGTTAGCCTTGGCGGGGTCCCGTTTCGGCGCTCGGGGAAGCCCACCCGGCCGGCAGGCCTTCGCGGTCTTCATCCACCCGCCCACAGTCGTCCGCGACCCGATCGAGCACACCGTTGACGAAGGCTCCGCTGTCCGCGGTCCCGAAGCGTTTCGCTAGTTCCACTGCCTCATCGAGAATGACCGCGCGAGGAACCTCGGAACGACGGAGGATCTCGTAGACCCCAAGGCGAAGCAGATTGCGGTCGACGCGGGTCATGCGCTCGAGCCGCCAATTCGCGCTGGCGGCGCGAACCCGCTGGTCGATGGCGCCAAGCTCCGCAGCAACGCCGCGGACGAGGTCGTCCGCGTAGCCACGTCCTTCGGCGTCTCCAGGCATTTCCGCCCAGAATCGACGGATCACGACCTCAGCGGCGTCACCGCTTGCTTCCAGGGCGTAGAGCATCTGCAACGCCGCCTCGCGAGCCGTGGTTCGGGCACCCATGAGTGGGCCCAAGGGTGGATGCATCTCGGGCGGGGCGCAACCGGCATCCGCTGCCGGGCGAGGCCGCGGCGGCTTTCGCTCGGGCGCGAGACGGTGTCCGGTCCACCTCGGAACCGGGGTCAGGCGGCGGACCAGTGATGTGGGGCGACGGCTCGCGCGGCGCGCAGCCAAGGCTCCACGAACGGACCTCAGCGGTCCAGGAGTTCTCGGAGCCGAGAGACCTCGCCGCGGCGGGCAACGAGTAGGGCGTCGAGCACCCGATCCGGTTCGTTGATCCGGTGCCGCAGGAAGTCGAGGCGCACCTCGACGGCAACCTCGGGAGCTGCGAAGCGGATCAGAGACTCCATCGCCTCGCTCGCAATGGGGTCCGGCAATGTCCTCTGCTCGAGGACCCGGCGCCACTCCGCCACAGCATCGGGGTAGCGCCCAAGGCGAGCGAACGCGCGGGCGCGCACGGGATCTCCCACGACGATGGGGTGCCGAACCCGATCGGCCAGGTCGACAGCTTGGGCGACCTCGTTCGCCCAGGCCCGAACGGCAGCGTGGTCGGGAAACCGCGCCTCGAGCTCCGCCAGTTGGCCCCAGGCCGCAGCGAGGTCGACCCGCGCGAGATCGAGCCGCCCCCGAGCGAGCCGGGCGTCAGGGTCGTCGGCGCGCAGAGCCACGAGCTCATCGAGCAAAGGAACCGCACCATCGTAGTCCCCTTGGCTTACCCGGCCCAACGCAGCAAGCTCCAAGAGGGATGGGCGACGGGTGCGGGGTGGGGCCTCGGCAGAGAGCGCCGCATCGAGCAACGGTCGGGCGCGATCGGCCAGCCCAGCTCGGAGGAGGATCCGGCCGAGCGCGATGGCGGGAAGCGGATCTGACGGACGAGTCGTCCGGTGGGTGACGATCCAGAAGCGCCGCTCATCGAGCCAGGTTTCGAGGCGGACCACGCTCACCACGGTGAGGAGAAGGAGCGGCGCCACCCACGCCACCGGCGACCACCGCCACCGCGCCGCCACCCGCTCTAGCGCTGGGACGGCCAACGCCGCTGCGCCTGCCGCCGGGAGATAGATGCGGTGATCCACGGCCACCACCTCGTGCATGAGCGGCGCGAGATCCATGCTCATGGCCAACGCCGCGAGGAGCAACGACCAGCCGAGCGCAGCTCTTTCGTCCCGCAAGTGGCCCGTTCGCCGACGGCGCCAGGCACCGATGACCAAGGCCGCCAGGAGGAATGCCCCAAGGCACCGAAACCGGTACGACGGCTCCGCGACCAGACCGATCCGCGCCCAGGGCTGGATCGGGTCCACCAGGAGCCATGCGTAGGTTCCAAACGCCTCCAACAGGACCCCCGCCCTTGCCAAAGGCGATAGCGGTGAGCCGAGCGCTGGACCGAACCTGCCGGCGGCCAGACGCAGACCGAGGTAGGCCACGAGCACGCCGAGCAGAGGAGCGGTCGACCTCGTGACCTCCCGGACCGAGACGGGTCGGTCGCGGACCGTGATCCACGCCGCGGAGAAGAGGCCGGCGAGAGCCACCTCATCGACCAACGTCGCGGAGAGGAAGGTCAGCGCTCCGAGGTATCTCCCCACCCAATTGTGGGCGCGGACGAGGAGCAGCCCAACGAGGACCCCAGTGGTCGCGAACACGACCCTCCCCCCGCCTGCGCCCATGACGGACTCGACGAGCCGTGGGAGCAGACCCCAGCCGAGGGAAATACCTAGGGCAGCTAGCGGGGATTTTCGACCCGAGCCAAGGAGGGCGAAGAGCAACGAGACGTTGACGAGGTGGAACGCAATCGTCCACAGGGCCGGGCGCGGGCGAGTCGAGTCGACCTGGGGGCCGAGCCCGCGGAGCGCGGGAGCCAGGGGGCCGAAGCGGCCCGGGGCGGGATCGTGAGCGAAGGGCCTGGGCGGGGCGGGCACCGTCCATGGGGCGACGACGGCGCTGTTCTGGTCCGCGAGCGAAGCGGTAGAAAAGGAGTCGGTCGGATCCCGGCGGAGCGCTCGCCCGATGACCAGCGCGTAGAGCCCAGCGAGAATGACCAGAGCCCCAGCGAGCAGAACCCATCCGCCGAGCGCTCCGCGGACGCCACCGGCTGGGTTGGGGCTGGGGGACATCGAATGCCTGCTACCACACGTCCCGAGGGTGCGGTCGCACACAGGGAGCCGACGATAGGGTCCTGTGACCGCCCCGCTAAAGGCCGGCCGTGGTCAACGCGCTGGCGAGGGAAACCATCTCGATCGCCGCCACTGCCGCGTCAAACCCCTTGTTCCCGGCCTTGGTCCCCGCACGGTCCACCGCCTGTTCGATCGTGTCCGTCGTGAGCACTCCGAAAGTGACGGGGACCCCGGTTTGCAGCGCGACCTGCGCGATCCCCTTGGTGACCTCCGCGGCCACATAGTCGAAGTGGGGCGTTCCGCCCCGGATGACGGCGGCGAGCGCCACGATGGCATCGAAACTCTTCGAGGCAGCGAGTCTGGCACAGACGACGGGCACCTCCCAGGACCCCGGCACGCGAACGATCGTGCAGCGGTCGGGCTGAGCGCCGTGACGAGTGAGCGCATCGAGCGCACCATCAACGAGCCGTTCGACGATGAACTGGTTGAACCGGGTCGCGACGAGGGCAAACCGTGCACCAGGGGGTGCGACGAGCACCCCTTCGACGACGCGGGCGGTGCGCTGGAGGTCATGGGTCATGTCGGCGCGAAGGTACACCGCGCCTTCAACCCCTGCCAGCCCCGTCGCATCGAGTCCCGCTCGGATCGGGCGCTACCCGCTCTGGTCAAGGGCCATGCGTTCGACGACCTCCAGCCCGTGCCCCACGAGGCCGACCATCCTCGTGGGGTGGTTCGTCAACAGGCGCAGCCGCCGGACCCCCAGCTCACGGAGCACCTGTGCCCCGAATCCATAATCCCGAAGCGGACCGAGGGGCTGGACGGGCGCAGCGGCGAAGGGAGCGCTGTGCTCCTCGCGGTCGCGTCCGCCGACGGCGGTGACCTCGGCGCAGAGATCGCTGCTCGGTGGGAGGTAGACAATGACCCCCACCCCCTCGCGTTCGATCGCGTCGATGGCGGCGGAAAGCCTGGTGCGTCCACTGACCGGGACGCCGAAGGCGTCCGCGAGGCTTGACCCTTGGTGGACTCGACAGAGGACTGCGTCCATCTCGGCGGGCCTTCCCTTCACGAGCGCGAGCATCTGGTGCTGCTCGACGATGTCCTCGTAGACCACCGCTCTCCAGCAAGAGTGGGTGCGCTCGAGCAGGATTTCTGCCTCCGTGATACGGCGAACGATCGTTTCGGTCTGCAGGCGGTACGCGATGAGGTCCGCGATGGTGAGGATCCGGATCCCATGCTCGGAGGCGAAGACCTCGAGATCGGGCATCCGCGCCATCGTACCGTCGTCGTTCATGATCTCGCAGATGACGCCAGCTGGCGTGAGCCCCGCGAGGCGCGCGAGATCGACGGATCCCTCGGTCTGGCCAGCGCGGACCAACACGCCTCCGGAGCGGGCACGCAACGGGAACACGTGGCCTGGGCTCACGATGTCTTCTGATCTTGCGTTGGGGTCCGCTGCCACCCGAATGGTGTGGGCACGATCCGCGGTGCTGATGCCCGTGGTGACCCCGTACCGGGCCTCGATGCTCATGGTGAACGCCGTGCCGAGCGTGGGGCCGCGCCGACCGGGCACCTGCATCATGGGCAATTGGAGGCGGTCCACCTGCGGTGGGGTCAAAGTAAGACAGATGAGCCCCCGCCCGTATCTTGCCATGAAGTTTACGGCCTCGGGGGTGATCGCCTCCGCCGCCATGGCGAGATCACCTTCGTTCTCGCGGTCTTCGTCATCGACGAGGATGACCATGCGACCAGCGCGGATTTCCTCGATCGCTGCTTGGACCCGCGTGAGCAACGGCGTACGGGGATCGGGGGAAGGGGTGGGTACGGGATAGACCGGTGGAGTGGCCATGACCATTGGGGTGGCTTCCTACATCATTCCCGCACGACGGAGCGCCTCGATCAGCCCCTGGTCCACCGCCGGCTCTTCTCCTCCGCTGGCCAGGCCATCTCCAATCGGGCGGCGATCTGGACCATCCGAGCCGCGAAGAGCGGCGACGACATACCGCGCAAGGAGATCCACCTCTAGGTTCACGGCTCTGCCCGGGGACCAGTTGGCGAGGGTGGTGGCTCCGAGAGTGTGGGGAATGAGCATGACCTCGAACTCGCCTGGGCGCACGTCGTTCACGGTGAGCGACACCCCGTCGAGCGCCACCGAACCCTTGGGAGCGACGAATGCCGTCAGCACCGGCGGCAGCTCCAGCACGACCCTCCGCGCCTCACCCGCGGGCCCGACGCGGTGGGTGGCCACGACCGCATCGACGTGACCGCTGACCAGGTGCCCTCCCAGACGATCCCCAATACGGAGCGCCCGCTCGAGGTTGACGTTGGCGCCCATCGTGAGCGCACCGAGGTTTGTCCGTTCGGCCGTCTCGCGCGAGACATCTGCTGAGAATCCGTGGGGTTCCGTGGTCGTGGCGGTTAGACAGACCCCATTCACCGCCACCGATTCGCCCACTTCGAGCGAACCCAACGGGGCTCTCACCTCCAAACGATAGCCAGGGCCACGTCGCTCCAGTCGCTGAATGGTCCCCATCCCTTCCACGAGCCCGGTGAACATGCCCAACCCATAACATTCGGCCCGATGACCCGTCGACGGGAGAACGCCCGTGCGGTATGGCATCCGGCCAAATCAGCACATCCCGGATCGAACGCCGAAGAACCCCATGTCTGCCAGCGTCACCGTCGGAACCATCCATGTGTTCACCTACAAAGACGGCCCCCTGGCGCGATTCGCGCACGATCTCCGGCTCACCCTCCAACGCTTCTCGGTCGCGATCGATGGTCGCAACGTGAACGCGACATTCGATCCGAAGTCGCTGGTGGTCGACGGCGTGGTGAAGGGACCGCGCATCGACACCCGCGTGCTCACCGAGAAGGACCTCCGCGAGATCCGGGAGAACATCGAGCATGAGGTCCTAAAGTGCCGAACTTTCCCGGAAATTGCCTACTCGGGACGCCTGGTGGTGAATCCCGGCGGCAGGCTCTCCCTCAAAGGCACGCTCAGCCTGCTCGGTCGGCAGGGACCCCTCGGAGTCTCCCTTAGCCGAAGTGGGGAAACAGTCAAAGGAGAGGCTTCGGTGATGCAGACGCGTTGGGGCATCCAGCCCTTTTCCGCGTTGCTCGGGGCGATCAAGATCAAGAACGTGGTCGATGTTCGGTTCGAGCTCCCGGTGCCACCGAGCGAAGGGGAGCCATAAGACCCTTACCAGGACAACGTGCGGCTTGTCGCGGCGACCGTGACACGGCAACCTCCCGAGGGTGCGCGGATGGCCAATCGTGACAGTGGCGGCGCTCGGAGGCTTCGGCGCCTGTGGGCCGAGCGTGCAGACCATCTACGAGGGAAACGTCCGATTCGAGCACTGCTACCGGCTCGATCTCGACCGCGAGGTGGCACCGTCGCACCGCGAGGTCTGCTGGCGCGAATGGGTCGAGACCTACTCGTACGGACAGACCCGAGATCGGGTAGAGTACGCACGGCGGCGGCTCCGCTACCTCGCGGCAGGTGAGACCAGCCCACCCGGCCTGGTCCTCGCGAAGCCAGATGCGGGAACCTCGGAAGACGGGAAAGGAAGCGGAGCTTCTCGGACGATGCACGCCCCACCACCAACCCTGACCGAACCGAGCGATGACCCACCGTCCCGAGCTGCCGCAAGCGCCAGCTCGGCGCCATCGCTACCCGGCCAGCCTTGTGTGGGGGTGTGTGCGACAACCCGCGCCGCTTGCGTCCGGCCGTGTCAGGCTGGGAACGGCAGACGACAGGACTGCGAGGGCTGCGACCAGGACTACGGAAGGTGCATGCGTCGTTGTTTCGAAGAACGTCCCTCCGATTGAGACGGCGATTTGGGAGGTTCGTAAGTTGACGCACCGTGCCAAGGGACGGTAACGACGAGGGACCAGGCGATGACCATGCCCCAATCCGCGCTCGACGCTGGAATGCCGGCGCTGACGACCCCGCTGCCGCGCGTGCTCCGTCCGCAACGGGCCATGCCGGCGGACGCCGTACGACCCACCCGCGCGGACGTGAACCTCGCCCATCTGCGCCACAACTTGCACGTGCTGCGACGGGCCGCGGGTCGGGCAGAGGTGTGGAGCGTCCTCAAAGCCGACGCCTATGGCCATGGGTCGAAGGCGGTCGCCCGCACCCTCGAACGAGCGGGCGCCACTGGGCTGTGCGTCGCGCTCCTGGAGGAGGGCATCGAGCTTCGCGAGGCGGGGATCCGCGTCCCCATCCTGGTGATGGGAGGGTACTATGGGGGGGCCACCGGGGAGCTTCTGCGGCATGACCTCACGCCGGTGGTCCACGACCCAGGAACGGTCGCCGCTATCGCCGAGGAGGTCCGGTACCAACAGGCCGAGCCGGTCCACGTGCACCTGAAGGTCGACACCGCGATGAGCCGACTCGGTGCCCGCCCCGAAGATGTCGGCATGGTGGGCAAGGCCATCGCCGCCCATCCCGAGCTGGTGCTGGACGGCCTCATGACGCACTTCGCTTGCGCCGACTCGGGCGACCTGGAATCGGTGAAGTCCCAGCTTGACCTGTTCGACCAAGCGGCCACGACGCTCGCTCGGTTGAACCTTCGGCCGCGGGTGCGCCACGCGGCCAACAGCGCTGCGCTGCTCCGTGCGGAACGAGCCGTTCTCGACTGCGTTCGACCCGGCATCGCGCTGTTCGGTGTGGAGCCGTTCCCTGGACTGGCGGCCCAGCTCCGACCCGTCATGCGCATTCGAACCGAGATCGTCTCGCTGCGCGACATCCCCACCGGGCAGGCCGTCGGCTACGGCGGCACCTGGCGTGCAGCGCGGCCCACGCGCATCGCCACCGTGCCCGTTGGGTACGCGGACGGGCTCCCGCGTTCGATGTCGAATCGCGGTCAGCTCCTCGTGCGGGGGCGGCGGGTGCCGATCGTCGGTCTGGTGAGCATGGACCTTACGATGATCGACGTCACAGATGTCCCAGGCGTCTGTCTGCGAGACGAGTGTGTCGTGCTCGGCTCGCAACGCGGACCACTCGGCGAGGACGCCATCAGCGCTGCCGAGATCGCGGCCCACCTGGGGTCGATCCCGTGGGAGGTGCTGACCAACGTGTCGCGCCGCGTTCCACGGTTCTATCGCGAGCCCTAGAGCACCGATCAGGTTGCCGACAGCAACGGCAGCGCTGGAAACGCGCCCCCAATCAGCCGGGGCCGACCCATTCGGCGCCGAACCTCGATAGCCGAGCGCGGAGGGTCAATCCTCTAGCATCAGACGGCCCTCATCCATGGCTGCCGCGACCGGGGCGAGCCGGTCGTCGCGGCGAATTTCGGTGAGCAGCCGCGCCATCTGCGACCGGTACGCTTCTCGAGCCAGCTCCCCTCGAAGTAGCTCCATGCGGAGAAACACCCCGGCGGTCTGCACCACGTCGCAAAGACAGTACGCTTGAACCTCGGCGATCCGACCTGCGTGCATGAGCGGTCCCACGTCCTTCCCATCCACCCCGACCTTCCCCGGCATGCCGCACAGCTTGGCGACGACATCGAGCCGCGCCGGTTTGGCAGCCCCGAAATCGGCAAGGAAGTCCATCAAATCGAGGTGCCCTTCAGGAGAGAATCGGTACCGCACCTCACGCGACTGGTAGTAATGCGGGAGCGGGATCCCGTGGCGGAGACAGCGGGTTGCGATAACGGGGAGATCAAACCCACGACCGTTGAAGGTCACCAGGCATGGACGACGCTCGTTGAGAACCGCGGCGAAATCCTCCAGAATGCCGCGCTCGTCCTTTCCCTCCCCGAGCACGGCGATCCGCTTGACCTCATGGGTAGGGTCGAACCAGAGCGCTCCGAGCACCACGACCTTGTGGTGGGGTGGCGCAGGCAGCCGTTCGACCTCGCTCGACTCTGCGATCGGGAGCTCGGGGTCGAGAACGGTTTCGATGTCGATGACCAGGAAGGGGTGGGACATTTCGCTTCGACGCCGAGCTTCCGTCCCTCGCCGCCGTTCCGTCAACGTCCGGCAGCTCCTCGGGATTTCCCGGTGTTATCGGTCGCTTGACAGCCCTCGGGCCGCGTGGTCCCTTTGCCGTTCCGAGGTGGCCAGCCAAAGGCCGTGCCCCGGTCCACAGCGCGGGCCTGGCCGCAGCCGGGCTCCCCGCCATGGAGAGGCGGGTGGATCCTGACCGCTGGACTCAGAATGGCCCGTAACACTCTCGTCATCAACTGTGACATCCGCGAGACCCGGGTCGCACTCATCGAGGATGGCGTCATTGCCGAGCTCCAGATCGAGCGGGCCTCGGCGATGAGCACCGTCGGCAACATTGTTCTCGGTCGGGTATCGCGAGTACTGCCTGGAATGCAGGCGGCATTCATCGACGTTGGCATGGACCGTGCCGCCTTCCTACACGTCGAGGACCTCATCCGACCCGACGACTTCGAGGCCTACTTGTCCGGTGGTGCGCGGGAGGATCATCAAGCCACCGCGCGTGGGGTGGGGACGCGACGTCCGTTCCGGGGTGGGAGAAACGGGGTCGAAGAGGAGGAGGAGGACGACGATGACGATCGGCCGCTCCTCGATGATGATCAGGGGGAGGACCCGGTCGAGGTTCCGAAGGTCGAGGTTCCGGAGGATCCCGGCGTGCGCGTGCCGCGCCGACGGATCGTGGGACCACGGGCGCCGCGTCCCTCGCCGTCTGCGGATACCTCGCCGTCCGACCCGAGCCCGGTCAGCGGGAAGGACTCGAGTCCACCCGGCGAAGCGCACGGGAGAGACGGGGCGCCCGTGGCGCTCGGTGACGACCCCTCGTCTGACGAGGAGGAGGTCGACGAGGTCGCGCTCGACGACGAGGCCCCCGACGACCTCGCGCTCGACGACCTCGCGCTCGATGACGTCGCGCTCGATGACGTCGGGCCTGACGACGAGAGCTCCGACGAGGACGCACTCGACGACGAGGACGACGACGACCTGCTGGACGACGACGACGTCCCCAACGACGACGTCCCCACCAGCTGCGCGGACGGCGACGAGGAGCTGAGTGAACGTGCGGGCGACGGGGAGACCGAAGGGGAGGTCTCGAACGTCAGCGCAGGCGAGGACGGCCAGCGGCGCGGACGGCGAGAGGAGCCAGACGGCGCCGCTCGCTCGCGCCGAACCGCCGATGATCGCACCGGGCGGGGACGACGCCGCCGCCGCCGAGGCAAGAAGGGTGCGCCGCCGGAGCCGGTGCGGGGCCGCGAATCCGCCGAGAAACCCGGACGAAGGCACGGCAAGGTGGCGGCGAGCCGGGTTTCTCGGTCCGTGCCGATCACCGAGGTCGTCAAGGAAGGCGACGAAGTGATCGTGCAGATCTCGAAGGAGCCGATCGGGACCAAGGGCGCGCGAGTAACGAGCCACGTCTCGCTCCCCGGCCGCTATGTCGTCTACCTGCCAACCCTCGACCACGTGGGGATCTCGAAGCGCATCGGGTCCGCCCGCGAGCGGGTGCGCCTGCGCGAGGTGATGGAGGCGCTGAAGCCCGAGAAGGGTGGCCTCATCGTGCGCACGGTCGCCGAGGGGCTCACCAAGAAGGGGCTGAAGGCAGACGTCGGCTACTTGATCAAGTTGTGGGCTGACGTCTCGCGCCGCCGAGAAGGCGCCCGGGCTCCCGCGGTGCTCTATACCGAGCTCGATCTCGTGCTCAAGACCGCTCGAGACCTGTTCACCGAAGAGATCGAGAAGATCGTCATCGATGACAAGGAGCAGTACGGACGCCTCGTCCGTTTCGTCGAGATGTTCATGCCCGAGCGCGCAAAGGACATCGAGCTCTACGCCGGGGCTGAACCGGTGTTCGATGCCTACGGGATCGAGGACGAGATCGGGCGTGCCCTCAGCCGCAAGGTTCCTCTCCCGAGCGGGGGCTACCTCATCATCGACCAGGCCGAAGCGTTGACGGCAATCGACGTGAACACTGGGCGCTACGTGGGCAAGGGGAGCAAGGATCTCGAGGAGACGGCGCTCAAGACGAATCTCGAGGCCGTGGAGGAGATTGCCTACCAGCTCCGCTTCCGCAATATCGGCGGCCTCGTCATCCTCGACCTCATCGACATGGATAGCCCGAGCAACCGGGAGAAGGTGTGGCGGGAACTCGAGCGTTTGCTGGCGAAAGACAAGGCGAAGACGACCCTGAATCGAATCAGTGAGCTCGGCCTGATCGAGATGACCAGGAAGCGGACGCGAGAGAGCCTCAGCCGCACCATGCACGAGCCGTGCTTCTACTGTGACGGGACCGGTCAGATCGCGTCGCGCACGACGATCGGATACGAGATCCTCCGCCAGATCCGGCGCGAACGTGACTCGCTCAAAGGTTACTGTGTCGTGGTCAATGCCCATCCCGCCATCGTGGACCTGATGCAAGGGGAGGAACGTACGGCGGTCGAAGAAGCCGAACGACGATACATGCGTCGAATCGAGTTCAACGCCTGTCGTGAGTACCACATCGAGCAGTTCGACCTCGCAGGGAGGTAGCGGTGGCGAACGGACGGCGCGACGAGCGGTTGACGATCAACAAGGAGTTCGATTCCTTCGATCAGTTCATTCAGGAGTACGTAACCAACATCTCCGCGTCGGGAGTCTTCATCAAGAGCAAGGCACCGCTCCCCGTTGGCACCCAGGTGAACCTCAGGTTCACGGTGATCATGGATGACATCGAGACGATAACCGGGCTCGGAAGGGTGGTGCGAGTGTCAGAGGATCCATCCGGGATGGGGGTGGTGTTCGAGGAGCTCAACTCTTACTCGCAGGCCCTGATCAGAAAGCTCCTCACCGCGAAGCCACCCTTCCCCAACGCGCCGGACCCCGCAGAACCCTTGGAGTGAAGCCCGGCTGACTCGTCGGCCGGGCTTCGCGACCGCACCCCTTGACCGTTGCCGCACCCCGACATTGCGCAAGGCCGTTCCTTCGAACAGAATCCGCGTCCCATTATGTACATCCAACGCAAGGGCAAGCCCCGCAAGACGAACCGAAAGCGCAGCGTCCGCTACCGGGCGAAGCTCCAGGCGAAGAATCGCCGTCGTCGCCTCAGCCTCCAGAAGTGAGCGCGGCTCCCTCGCCTGAAGGCGAGGGCTTCGCGAGCACGACGCCGGCCAAGACCGGCACCATCATCGCGTTCGTGAGGGCAACCTCGCGACAAGAGTCGAGAGGCCGCCGCCCGAAGGCGGCGGTGGTTCACACCGGACGAGAACAGAGACTCCCGTCTTCAGACGGGACGGCGCCGCCCTCCCCGAACGGGACAGTGAGGGGGTGGCTGGTGGACAGGTCGGGCCAAGACCGTTCCATCCGCGCACCCTGTTAGAACGCGTCGTCGTCGATGTGCAGCTCGAGTGCTCTTCGCGCGATGTCGAGGGAGTAACCCGCCCGGGCGAGGGCGGTGAGGTCCTTGCGGATGGCAGCGGCGCGCTCCGCGGAGGGCCGGTAGCTGCCGAGGCGCCTGCGGCGGACGAAGGCACAAGCCGCCTCCAGCTCGGAGTCGTCAGTGGAGCCAGCCGCCGCCAGCGCTTCGGCGGCGATCCCGTCCGCGACCCCGCGCTCGGCCAGCTTGTGGGCGATCGCACGGGCCGAAGCGCCACGCTCCCGCATGCCGCGAACGAGCGTCTCCGCGAAGCGGGTGTCGTCGATGACATGAAGCTCGGCGAGCCGCGCGACGATCGCCTCGATCGCTTGGTCGAGGCGAGCGGTGGTCAGGGGATCCAGCCGGCGACGACGAACGGTTCGGCGCAAGACCTGTCGCAGCTTCTCCCCGGACGCGTCGAAACGGTCGAGGTGGCGCAAGGCTCGGGCGTGGAGCTCGTCCGGCGTGAGCTCGGGGAGCAGGCGGGACGGCACGTCACCCGCCGCGCTTGAGCTCCGTCAGGACGAGCTTGGAGACGGCCTTCAACGTCTCGAAGACACCGACGCCGGTGCGCGCGACCCCCTCGTACTCGGGCACGTTCATCGGATTGATGAGGTCGTGTAGCTCCCTTACCTCGACCACGTTCGGAAGGTCCCGCTTGTTGTACTGGATGACGTAGGGGATCTTCTCGAGGGAATAGCCCTGCTCGGCAAGGTTCGTACGTAGGTTATCGACGCTCTCCTGGTTCGCCTCGAGTCGCTCGATCTGCGAGTCTGCCACGAAGATCACACCGTCGACGCCCTTGAGGATCAGTTTGCGGCTCGCGTCGTAGAAGACCTGACCCGGGACGGTGTAGAGGTGGAAGCGAGTCTTGAAGCCGCGGATTTCGCCGAGCGAGAGGGGAAGGAAGTCGAAGAACAGCGTCCGTTCCGTCTCGGTGGCGAGCGAGATCATCTTCCCCTTCGCCTCGGGGTTCGTCCGCTCGTAGATGTACTGGAGGTTGGTGGTTTTGCCGCAGAGACCTGGCCCGTAGTAGACAATCTTGCAGTTGATCTCCCGGGCCATGTAGTTGATGAAGCTCATCGCCCGGCGCCTTCAGTCGTTGAAGAGATTGTCGATGTCTTCGTCGGTGATCTCTGCGAAGGGCGAGTCTCCACCGGGCTCGGCGACCTTCGCGAGCAACGACTCGAACACCCGGTTCAGCTCGTCGCTGGCCTTGCGCACCCGGAGGCGTACGAGCCCAAGACTCGACTTGGAGTCGAAGATCACCACCAGGATCACCCGGTTGCCGACCAGCTGGATGTGGATGTTGGCCTTCTCTCCCTCGTGGAATTGGGTGGCGAACTCGTTCTCGCGAAGGAGCTTGGCGATGCCCCCCGTCGCAGCGATGTTCCCCGCGGTGAGCGAGGCGAGGGATGTGGTGTCGATGTTCTCGACCTCGCCGCTGGCCGCAATGAGCTGGCCGTTCTTGTCGACGATGAAGACGACCTTGGCGTTCGCTTCCCGAACCAGGCGGTCTACCACCGCTTGGATCTGGTTGAACTCCTCCTCGTACATCACCATCTGCGGGTTAACCATGCGCGCCTCCGCGGAGCTTCCTCGACCCCTCGTTCTGCCTTGGGCCACGAACGGCAAAGGGATCCGGCGAAGGAACCCGAGCCGACAACGTCCGGTGCCTGGAGATCCGTGCCCCCGCCGGTTCTGCGCCCCTCAAATTGATAGGTTGCGACGCCCTCTGCTCTGCCGCGGCGGACGTCCACTCCAACCGGGAATCGCCCACCGGCCCGACGACTCCCCCGCTCCGAGGTTTCCCCACCACGAGGATCGTGGTGGAACCACCCACGCCGCGACCGTGGCAGCGAGCCAGGCTGGCGCGGCGGAGGCCATGGACGAATGGTTCCGTCCCCTTGGCCCAGTAGAAACACGAACCAGGCGTCTTCATCAGAAATTCACCGGAAGCGAGTGCATTCCAGCGACTCAATCTTCTATCCGAGCCATCCGACGCCAGCAAGCATGGCGGGTGCCCGGACGTCACTTTGTTGCCGAAACCGGCCTTCCGGCTGGCGTCCCGAGGTGTCGCACCAACGTGTGTCGAATCGATTTCGGCGCTCGCCCACCCACTGAACGTACGAGGCGATGCCGATCCGCCCCGCCTCGTCGCGGCGTCCGACTCGCACCGTCCCCCCACCCGAACCGCGCACATCCACCCGAGGTTCACCGAAAGGGCCCACCCATCGCCGCCGAAATCCCGTCTTTGCCGGGGGCATCCTCGCCCGCTCCTTCCGTGGTAAATGGGTCGCAAATGTTCGACGCGTCCGGTTGGGTCCGACACCGGGGTCGGTCGGGGGCGTTGGCTCTCCGCTACCTCTGGATCGCGGCGGTGGTGATGGTCGCCGCCACCACCACGTTTGCCCGGGCCCAACCCGGACCACTCCATCCGGACCTCGTGGAGGCCGCAAGGAAGCTCGACCGCGCCCACGGTGCGGAGCGCTATGCAGCGCTTCGTGAGGTGTGGGGCACATGGGACCGAGCTGACCCACTCGCGGTAGAGGAGACGCTCCGTGCTGCCAGCAGTGATCCACGACTCGGTGCGGCAGAGCGGGTGTACGCGGCCACGCTTTCGGCCTACGGACGACTCCGCCGTGGTGATCCAGGA
Source organism: Polyangiaceae bacterium (assembly GCA_016933275.1). Lineage (GTDB taxonomy): Bacteria > Myxococcota_A > Polyangia > Polyangiales > Polyangiaceae > JAFGBI01. The sequence goes on from JAFGBI010000111.1 coordinate 17,032, forward strand.
GCCACCCGCCGCGAAATCGCGAGGCTCGGGTTCGTAGACCAGTGGCTCGTGGTAGGACCGTTCGACAATGAGGGGAAGGCGGGGTTCGATGCCGACCAGGGACCCGAGGGTGAGATCGCGTCGGCGATCGTGCCAGGCCGAGCCTACGGCGGAAAGGAACGGGCTGTGCGCTGGCGAGCAGTACCAGCCGGCGCTTTCCCATTCGGCTGGCTCGACTCCGGCGCCCTCGTCCGGCCCACCCAGAGGATCTGCGTGGTCGCCAAGACCTTCGTGCTGGGGACCGGGACGCGTCCGCGACCCGTCAACGCATGGGTGGGCGCGTCTGGGGCTCTCAAGCTCTACTTCAATGGCCAGCTGGTCCTCGAGGACGGAAACTACCGAGGGCATGATACGGACCGCTTCGCCGCGGAGCTAAGGCTACATCCGGGCCCCAACGATCTGACCGCGAAACTCTGCGGCGAGGACGAACCACCCATTCTGTCCCTGCGCCTGGCGGACCGTCGCGGGGCTCCAGATCCCACGCTTCGAACCACCAACGACCTCGGCTCCACGGTGGCCGCGGCGGCGCTGGCGGCTCGGATCGGCGACCAGCCCTACCGGCGCCCACCCGGATCCGTCGTGGGACCGCTGTTCTTGCTCCGCGAGCGGGCAAACCGCCCCGGCGCCACCGCGGCGGATCTCGAAGCCTATGCGCGGTACCTCGTAGCGACGAGCTCGGACGATCCGACCGACCACGTGGCACGCGACATCGCCCGTCGGGCCGCCGAGCTCGACCCGACCGTGGAGCGCCTCCTGCTCGCGGGAGAGCTCGCTGAGGACCGGAATCAATGGGCCGCGTGGCTCACGAAGGCGGTCAGCGCCACCGCGGACCACCCGAGGGTCGACGTGTTGTTGGCGCAGGGCGCCCACGCGCGGGGAGGCATCGATGGGAGGCAGGCCTTCCCCTTCTACGACCAGGTTCTCGCCATCGATCCGGACAATGCCCACGCCATCGCCGGACGGGTCGAGCTCTACGCCGAAGCCGGCCTCGAGCGAACCGCACTCGAGACGTTGGAGCGCGCCCTCGGGCGGAACCCGTCAGCCCTCAACCTCCTCAACCTCCATGCCTCCGCGCTGCGAGCCCTCGGGCGAATCCGGGAGGCGACGGAGGCCGAGACCCGCTACTCCACCCTGCGTTTCGACGACCGAGGCTACCTCGCCAGCGAGGTGAGCCGCGCCCTGGCCCGTCGTGACGACATCGCCGCCGCTCGTTGGATCGAGCGGCTGCTCGCGGTGGCTCCCGACAGCCAGTGGGCGCTGGGCTTCGCCGCACGCACCCGCCGAGCGTTGGGGCAGGCCGAAGAGGCCATCGCGACCTTCGAGCGCGCACTCGACCTCTGCCCGGAGGATGTGGAAACACTGCGCTCCCTCGCCGACCTCCATGGTGAGCTCGGCAACCGCGAGCAGCAACTCGCCACCCTCCGGCGCATCCTCGACGTCATGCCCCAGGACCGCGCCGTCCGCGAGTACGTGGAGCACCTCGAGCCGACGCGGCCGCGCGCCGATGAGCGATATGCCTGGGAGCCCAAGCGGTTCCTCGAGCTGCGGGGAGGGAAGGCCGCCGGCCAGAATCGGCGGATCCTCCGCGACCTGACCGTCACCACCGTCCACGCCAACGGCAAGGGCAGCCGTTTCCGTCAGATCGTCTTCCAGCCGCTGACGGACGCCGCCGCCGCCGCCGGGCGCCAGTACTCCTTCCAATATCAGGCGGACCGCGAGGTCGTACAGCTCCGCGGCGCGCGAGTCTACCGCACCGATGGTCGCGTCGACGCCGCCGTGGAATCCGGGGAGGGCGCCGCCAACCGGCCCGAGATCTCGATGTACACCTCGGCGCGGACCTTTTATGTCCAGATGCCGCGCCTCGAGCCGGGTGACGTCGTCGAGCTCAAGTATCGAGTGGATGACGTCACCCCACGGAACGAGTTCGCGGACTATTTCGGAGAGGTCGTCTACCTCCAGTCGAACGAACCCGTTGCCAACGCGGAGTACGTCCTCGTCACGCCTGCCACCCGTCGCTTCCACTTCGATACGAATCTGTCGAGCCTCGAGCACACACAGAAGCGAGCCGGAGCTGCCATCATCCATCGCTTCTTCGCCCGCAAGATACCACCCGTCGCCGAGGAACCGATGATGCCGCCGCTCCCGGAGATCGTGGGCCATGTCCACGTCTCGACCTACGCGAGCTTCCAGGACATGGGCGCGTGGTACTGGGGTCTCAGCAAGGACCAGCTCGAGCTCGACGACGAGACTCGCCAACTGGCGCGCACCCTCGGTGACGGCGCGCGTACCGAGCGCGAGAAGGTCGAGCGCGTCTACGACTGGGTGGTGAAGAACACTCGCTACGTCGGGCTCGAGCTCGGCATCTACGGGTACAAGCCGCGACCCGCGGTGCAGACCGTCGCGCGAGGCTGGGGGGACTGCAAGGACAAGGCGACGGTGATTGTCGCGCTGCTCCGCGAGCTAGGCATCGGGGCGACGGTGGTCGTGGTCCGGACCCAGCTGCGGGGGGACTTCTCGTCCAAGGTGGCGAGCCTCGCTCCCTTCGATCATGCGGTAGCGTACGTCCCGTCGCTGGACCTCTACCTGGACGGCACCGCGGAGTACGCGGGGGCCGACGAGCTGCCCCTGATGGACTACGAGGCGCTCGGACTGCTGGTCAACGAGGGACATCCCAAGCTCGTTCGCTTGCCCGCCAACGATCCCGTGAAACACGCGATTGTCCGGCGCATCCAGGCCCGCCTCGCGATCGACGGCGACGCCGAGCTCGAGGCCAGGTTCGAGGCGCGCGGCAGCGCCGCACCCGCATGGCGCCAGAGTTTCCACGCCAAATCCACCCTGCGCGAGCGCATTCAATCGGAGCTCCTGGGACCAGAGTACCCCGGTTTCATGGTCGCCGACGGCCCGACGGCGGTGGCGACGGCCGAATTGGAGGACTTCACTCGACCGGTGTGGCTGACCGTGCGGGGGCACGCCCCTGCCTTCGCCCGGCGCGAGGGGACCGACCTCAGCGTCCAGGTTACGCCGGGAACGCGCTTGACGCCGAGTTACGCGTCCTTGTCCCGACGAACGCAAGACGTTCGCATCCTGGCGCTACCCGGCATCCACAACACCATGGTCGTGACGCTCCCCGGGGGTTCGAAGGTGAAGAGTCAACCTCCCGACGTGAGCGCGACGAGCCGGTTCGGGGAGTACTCCGTGGCGACGACCCGGCGGGGAAACGAGGTTACCGTGACCAGCCACCTTGCGGTGACCGCCACCCGAATCGCCCCCGCCGACTACGCAGAGTGGCAACGTTTTTGCGCGGACGTGGACCGAGCGTTTGGTCCCCGTCTCATCATCGGATCCTGATTCTCGACGTGGCCATGGCGAGTTCCTCAACCCTCTGGCGCAACCTGCTGGTGCTCGTGGCAGCCCTCGTCCTGGGCAGCTGCGGTCGACTGGCGCCACGCCACCCCGAGCCGACCCTCACCGAGCTCCGTCGCGCCGGTCCGATGGCGGAGGATCCGGAGATGGTGGCGCGCTGGCTCCTGGCCGAACTCTTCGTCCCGGGCGGCGACGCCACCCAAGCTGCCCGAGCTTCGACCCGGCTCGCGGGGATGCAGACGGAGGACCATGCCCTCGCTGAGCTCGGCCTGGGCCTGGAGGCGTGGCTGCATGGTCGGACGGCGGAGGCCCCTGACCGTTTCCTTCGGGCGGTGCGGGCCGCCCGAACTTCAGAGGCACCATACGCTCCCTTCGTGGCGTGGTTCGCCTCGCGCCAAGCCGTCAATCTGCGCCACCATGCGCCGGGTCTCTGGCGGCGGTGGCAGGGCTTCGTAGACCAGGCGATCGCGGCGCCAGACCGACTCGGCTGGCGCGCTCGGAACGAGCTGGTGGACTGGTGGTCGGCAGAAGCGTTCGCCGCGGCTGGCCCCGATGTCCTCGGACGCACCGCGCAGCAGTACGGATGCCTCGGCAAGGTTCGCCTGGCGGGGCCATTCGGGCGCCATACGAAGCGCGATCTCGTGTCGCGGCACGCCGCGGAGGAGCCGGGACCCTGGCCCGAGCGGTGGCCACGAGCGGATGGACAGATCGACACCCCACGGCGGCTGCGGACTCGCCATGAGGGGTGTCGCACCTGGGCAGACGAACCGGTGGCGGATGGGGTCTTCTACGCAGAGACGTTCCTCGATCTGCCGGCAGATCGCGAGATCCTCCTGGCCGTGCAGGGGGCCGTCGCGATCTGGGTCGACGACGTGCTCGTGCTGGATCGCGACCCCCGACGCTGGGGCGAGTGGCCGCGTTTCGGGGTGTCACTCTGGCTCGTGAAGGGCCGGCATCGCGTGCTCGCGCGGCTCGATTCGCCCCGTACGTCCATCCGAGTGATGGCCCCGGATGGGCGACCTCTGAAGGTGACGGCAAGCTCCGATGGAGCCCTGCCCTACTCGCTGGTGCCCGTACGACGTACGGGTGAGGCAAACCTCATCAGTCGATTCGTCAAGGACGGTCGGGTCGTCCCACCCCCAGACCAGATCACGCGCCTCCTCGTGGCGTACCTCGCTCACGCCGAAGGTCAGGGTGATCTCGCCGCTGCGTTCATGGAACCCTTCGTCGCCGAGATCAGCCGCGCTACCGGCCCGGCGCTGGTCTGGTCCGCTCTCTTCACGGAGCACGACCCCGTGTACTCGGGTTCTCAGGTGCGAGATCTCGTGCGGGAGCTCCAGGAGCGAGCGCTCACCGCCGATCCGGAGCTCTGGCAACCGGCGTTGGCCCTCACCCTTTTCCGCGCCGAACAGGAGGGGCTGGTACAGGCGATCCCCGCGATGAAGAAGCTCGCGCAACGTTTCGGCGAGATCCCCGCCGTATCCTTCGCGCTGGCACAGATCTACGGCAAGCTCGGGTGGAAGGCCGAGTTCGCGGCGGCCGTGGCGGAAACCGTGCGGCGTTTCCCCGAGAGCCCGGAGGCGCTGCGCGCGGCGCTCGACCTCGCCGATGCCGCGGGGGAGCGCGAACGCGCCGACGCAATCGTTCGGCAGATCCAGGCGCTCGACCCCGACTCCGAGCTTCTGCTCACCCGTGCCATCGAGCGCGAGGATTTCGCGGTCGCGATCCGCGAGCTGGAACGACTGGGAGAGCGGCGTCCCGATCGGGAGGACATCGCGGAGCGAATCCACCGTGTGAAGCTCGCCGCCGCCATGACCACGGATTCGCTCGGCCACCTCGCAGCCGCGCTGGAGAAGACGCCGAAGGACTCGGATGCGCGGCTCGCACTGGCGGACGCACGGTTCGCCGCGGGCCAGACCGACGCCCTGCAGAAGGCGCTCGTCGATGCGATCGATCGGGGGGCCGACACCGAGGATCTGGAGAGGGCGATCGCCCTTGTCGAGGGGCTAACCGAGCTGGAACCCTACCGGCTCCGCGCCGAACCGATCATCGCCGCCTACGAACGGAGCGGACGCCACCAACCCGGGCATGCCGCACGAGTGCTCGACTACGCCGCCGTCTGGGTCAAATCGGATGGGTCGAGCCGTCTCCTCGAGCATGAGATCGTGCGCATCCAGAGCGCGGAAGCAATCACCAAGATGGCCGAGCATCCCCGGCTTCCCGGGTTCGCGCTCCACATGCGCGTCATCAAGCAAGATGGCCGCACGCTCGAGCCGGAGCTCGTCGCCGGCAAGACCTCGGTTACGTTCCCCCACCTCGAGGTCGGTGACTACATCGAGACCGAGCAGATCGTGAGCGAGAGCGGGGACAACGCGGACGGGACGTACTACGTCGGACCACACTGGTTCTTCCGCGAGGAGAACGTTGCCTACGCGCGCAGCGAGTTCGTGGTGATCTCCCCTGTGGGCAAGGACCTCATCGTGGAGGTGACTGGCGACGTTCCGGCGCCACGCCGAGAGGATCAGGACGGGTTCGAGGTGCGGCGATGGCGGGTGGACGAGAGCCCCGCTGCGCCGGCCGAGCCGAACAGCCCTCCGCTCTCGGAGTTCCTGCCCAGCGTGCAGGTCGGCTGGGGGGTGAGCCAGCAGCGAATTGTCCGCCGCTTTCATGACGAAACCATCGATCTTACCCCGGTCGATCCCCGGATCGCCCGGATCGCCCGACGGATCGTGGAGCCTGCTTCGCCCCGAGCGAAGGCCGAGCGCGCCCAACGCCTCTATCGATGGGTGCTCGCCAACGTGGAGGATGGGGAGGAAACGGATGGGCGACGGGTGGTGATCGGCAAGCAGGGCAGCCGCGCCCGTGGCTACGAGACGCTGTGCCGTGCCCTCGGCCTCAAGGTAGATTATGCGTTGGCTCAGAATCGGATCGCCCCGCCTCCGCGGGGTCCCATCACGGAGGCGATGGTGTTCAGCCAGATCGTGATGCGAGTCGGCACCGAAGTCGGTCCGGTCTGGCTCACCGTGGGCAACAAGTTCGCCCCGTTTGGATACCTCCCCGCCGAGGTCCGCGGGATGCCCGCGTTCCTGCTCGGAGGCAGCGGCCCGAGACTGACGGAGACGCCCGCCGACGGTTCGCGAGACGGAATCGAGTACGAAGGGACCGCTGTACTTGCCCGGGACGGGTCGGCGAAACTCTCGCTGGAACAGCGATTCGTCGGCCGCCATGCCATGGCGGCCCGCAGCGACCTGGCTCAACTCGCGGAGCGCCGACTCCCCGACGTCCTCCAGGCGATGGTGGCGCGAGATCTGCGAGGCGCCCGCCTCGACGACTTCTCCATCGATCACCTCGACGAGCTCGACGCCCCGCTGACGCTGAAGCTCGACCTGGTCGTTCCTGCCCTCGCCGAGGAGGAACGAGGTCGGCTCGCGCTGGTGCCGCCGTTCGAATCGATGGTGACCAACCTGACGACCCTGCCCTCCCGACAGACGCCGCTCCTGCTGCCGATGGCAACCTACCGACACGTGAAGCTGAGAGTCGAGCTGCCCGCGGGTGCGACCGTGGAAACACCTCTCGCTCCGGTCACGGTCAAGAACGGGGATCGGCGGGTCGTCGTCGCTGATCACGTGGAGCAGGATGTGGTCGTGCTGGAACGAACCGTCGATATCCCGGCTGGCAGGGTCCAGCCCGAACGGTACCCGGACTTCGTCTCGTTCGCGCGCCGCGCCGACGAAGCCCAGGTCCGCACCATCCGGATTCGACTCCAATGATTCCGCCCGGGCTTCGGGGGTGGGCTCACCGCTCGCCGTCCTCGTCGGGGGAGCCGAGCTCTCGCAGGCGCGCGAGGCGTTCCCCGATCGCTCGCTCGAGGCCGTGCTGAGTCGGTGTGTAGAAGTGCCGGCCGATGAGCGCCTCCGGGAGGTACGTCTCGCCGGGGACATACCCCTCGGGTCGATCGTGTGGGTATCGGTAGGCAGCGCCGTACCCCTCCTGGGCGAGCAGCGACGTAACCGCGTTCCGTAGCCGCTTCGGGACCGGAAGCGAGCCCGTCTCGGCAATCGCGGAACGCGCTGCCATGAAGGCCTGGCCTACCGCACCTGATTTGGGGCAGGTCGCCAGGTAGAGGCAGGCCTGCGCGATGGGGTACAGCCCCTCCGGCATGCCGAGCCGACGAAACGCGAGATCGGCGTTCACCGCGACGTCGAGCGCGCGCGGATCCGCGTTCCCCACGTCCTCGCTAGCGAAAATGACCAGGCGGCGGAGCACGAACTGCGGATCGTCGCCGGCTTCGAGCATCCGCATGAGCCAGTAGATCGCGGCATCTGGGTCGCTGCCCCGCATCGACTTGATGAGCGCACTGACAACGTTATGGTGCTCTTCACCGGACTTGTCGTAAAGCAGCGTTCGATCCTCGGCAGCGCGCTCGACCAAGTCGAGACCGAGGGCGCGGGGAGCGCCCGATACGGATGGCTCCCCCAGGAGCCCCAGGCAGGTTTCGAGCAGATTCAGGGCGCGGCGGGCGTCACCGCGCGCGGCTCGAGCCATCGCAATGATGGCATCGGGGTGCGCGTCGACCTCTTGACCGCCGAAGCCCCGCTCCCGGTCAGCGAGCGCACGCACCACCACGGCACCCACGGCCTCGTCCGAGAGGGGCTCGAGGCGGAGAACCTTGCAGCGCGAGAGGATCGCCGCATTCACCGCGAAGGACGGGTTCTCGGTGGTTGCCCCGATCAGGGTGATGGTGCCGTCCTCGACGTGGGGGAGGAAGGCGTCCTGCTGCCCCTTGTTGAACCGGTGGATCTCGTCGACGAAGAGCAGCGTCCGGCGGCCCTGGTAGGCGCGACGTTCCCGTGCATCGGCGACGATCGCTCGGATCTCCGCGACCCCACCGAGAACGGCGTTGAAGGGCACGAACTCCGCGCGAGTCGCCCGGGAGATGACATGCGCCAGGGTCGTTTTCCCCGATCCGGGTGGGCCCCAAAGGATCAGCGAAGGGACACGGTCGGCGTCGATGGCTCGTTCGAGCCATCGACCTGCGCCGACGAGGTGATCCTGACCGAGCACCTCCGCAAGAGACCCGGGTCGCATACGATCGGCCAGCGGTGCTCGCACCTCGGCACGGCCGTCCGGGGCACGGGCGGCTTCCAGCAGGCTCGGCTGCCTCGTCGGATCGGGGCGGGTGCGCCGCTTCACGACGGGAATGCCTGAGTGGGCCGCGCCGTGCGCGCCCCGAAGATGGCGGTGCCGACCCGCACCTGGGTCGCTCCAGCCGCGATGGCTGGTTCGAGGTCGTGCGTCATGCCCATACTCAAGATGGGCAGACGAGCCGCTCCACCGTGCGACTCCCGCAGCGCCGCGAGCTCGTCGAAGTACGGGCGCGCCGCGGAGGGATCGTCGGTGTAGGGCGGAACGGTCATTAGGCCACGAAGGGCGAGCCCCGGCTCGCGGTCAACGGCCTCGAGCAGCGCGCCGAGACCGGCGGGCGAGCAGCCACTCTTCTGCGCCTCCCCACCCAGATTGACCTCGACCAGGACCACCAGGCGACCATCGGACCCTTCGGGGAGGCGACGTGGAGGGGGTACGGGGCACATGGTCGACCGGCGTCCGAGATCGACCGCCAGCGCAATGCTGTCGACACTGGCGACCGCGCTGGCGACGAGCACTACCTTCTGCGCCTTGTTGCGCTGGAGGTGTCCAATCAGGTGCCAGCGGAGATCGGTGAGGTCGGCAAGCTCCGCGGCCTTGCCGACGAGCTCCTGCACGTAGTTCTCGCCGAAGTCACGAAGACCAGCTGCGTAGGCCTCACGAACGAGAGCAGCGGGCATGAGCTTCGACACGGCGACGAGCGTGACCTCCCCGGGAGTACGCCCTGCCCCGATCGTGGCAGCTTCGATCCGGGCCCTCACCTCGGTGACGCGTTCGACGATGCTCATCGCTTCCTCACGGTCCGTTACGAGGAGAGACCGACACGGTCCCCTGGCGAACGAGCGTGCTGTCGCCACTCGACGCCCGCAGGGTGCCCGCGTAGCCGTTTCCCTCGCGCTCGGCGATGATAACGCCGGAGAAGACGCGCCCACTCCGGCCGGCGACGGGGGCCAGCGTCAACCGCAAGGTATCGCGGTCGAGGACACCGTTCACCGTCTGCTCCCCGAGGGCTCCGGCGGCGGTGCCCCGAACCGTGCCCCTTTCGTCGAGCGTGATGGCGAGCGTGCCAGGGCCGCTCCCCTCCTTGCCGTCCTCCCGATCCCAGGCGGGGATGCGGCCCTGCTCGGGCGTCATCTCGATCACGAACCGTTCGGTGAGGTAGGTCCCGGCGAAGGCGGTGCGCGCAGCAGCGAAGGCGCTGGGGGCAGGTCGCGCAGCAGCGACGGACGTGAAGGCGGTCGCCACGCCGCCTTCCGGAGCGGACTCGGAGGCGCGTTTGCACCCACCAGCGACCGCGAGCGCCAACACCGACGCGAGAACCTGGGCCGGCACGGACGTGCCTCGACCTGTCGCCAGGCGCGATCCCGACGGCTCCCTCATGCTCTACCCCGGTCGGACAGGAAGGTGAGAACACGAACGGCGAGATCTCCATCCACCTCCACGAGCTCACCCGTGGCGATCTCGCGACCGGCCACGCGTAGGACCGCCGGCGATCCGATCCGACGATCCGTACGGATGACGTCGCCCGGGCGGAGCTCGGACCACTCACGCGCGGGCATCGACACCACCCCCAATTCGATCCGCACCACAATCGGAACGTCGAGGATGACTTCGGTCAGCGAATCGTCGGTGTCCCGCGTCCCATCGTCCACGTCGGCCTCCTCAACGTCCAGCGCCAGCGTTCGCGTTTCGCCCAGTAGCACGACCTTGCCGTCAGGCGCCAAGGTGACCGTGGGGCCTCGCGTCGCCGACGGTGTGGCAAGCACGCCCCACCCTTTCCCGACCCGATCGATGAAGGATCCCCCGGCGAAGCACCAAGCGTCCCCGGGCCGAAGCGCCCGAAGGTCGCGCCAAGTCGCGGAGCACTCGCCCACCACCAGCGGCACCGGGAGCAGGAGTGATCCGAGTCGTTCGACCAGCTCGGGCCGGGTGGGCCGTCGGGGCGGGTCGTGCCGCCATCGCAGGAAGGCCCCCACCGGGTAGGCGCGACCCGAAAGACGGGCCGTACCCTTGATCGCCGCGCCGGCGCCGCAGAGAAGCGGGAGTTTGCCAAGCTCCGTCGCCACGCACCCTGGTTTGCTGAGGCGACGGGCGATTTCGAGTAGCAGGGCCTCTGCCGCTCCCTCCAGCGCCGGACCGACGGGCGCATGTGGTGCTTCGATCCCGATCGGGCGGCGGAGCAGGAGGGCGGCGGCGGAAGTGACCAACCCCGAGTCGAGTCCGACTACCCAGCCGGCACTCCCGTCGGCCAGACGCATCGTCACTCGCACCGGGGGAAGGTCGCGGGCCGCGGCAGCAGGTTGAACGGAGTGCACCCGGAGCTCGAACTTGGCACCAAGAAGGTCTTGAACGGTCGCGGCCAGCTGCTCGGGCTCCAATGCTGCCTGGACGGCTCGTCGGCCATGGACCACGGCCGCCATGGTTCCACCGTCGCATCTCGGGAGCCCGTCCCATGGGAAAGGCCTAACGAAGTCCGGCAAAGTCATCTTCGACCGACGGGGAGAGACGGAAGTGGGTGGCTTGATCCGGCAATATCACGACCCGCCCCTGGGGCGACTGCCAAGGACTCCTTGTTGCGCAAGAACGGGACCAGCGGCCATCCCTGCCGTCCCTCCCTCGGGAGCGCCGGTCGCTCGGACTTCCACGGGGATCCTCACTGGATTCCTCCAGAATCGTTCAAGAAATCCGTGGTCTCTCCTGGCAACACCCCAGGGGTCAGGGTTGGTCGTCCACCAACAATCCCCAGGACTGGGGACAAGTGACGGAGAGGCTGGTCGCCCACCAGACGGCCTGCCTGGTATCTGTCCACGGAGTGCTGACCTGGAACGACCGGCCGGGGCGGCTGGGGCGTGAACGCATACCCTGCCTGCGTGGAGTATCCCAATCGGCCCCTCGCCTGGTGGGCTGGAGACCGACCGTGGTATGGTCCGTCGGTGACGCGTTCACGCTCTGCCTGCCATCTCGGGATCGCCGCTCTCGCCGCCAACGTCCTGGCCTTCTCGAACCCAGCTGAGGCGGAGGAAGTGCGGAAGGATCCCCAGGGGATCAGGGGCATCAGCCCATACTGGGAGGTGATCAAGGAGGGTGACAATGCGTACCTAGCACGCGATTTCGTGGCGGCTATCGCCGCCTTCCAGAAGGCCGTCACGATGGTGCCCCAGAACGCCCTGGGGCATTATCGCCTGGGGCAAGCCCTCCTCGCGAGCGGCGCACCAGCAGAAGCGGAGTTGGCGTACCAAGCGGCTCTCCGCTTCGCCGCCGATCCGGCCATGAAGGCCAAAGCGCTCTTCGTGCTCGCGGATCTCCGTGAACGGCAGAGGGACCTTACTGCCGCCATCGAAGGGTGGACCGCCTACGTGGGCCCCGCCAAGCAGAAGGGTGCCAACGGGTACCCCGCGACCGCCACCGCACGCAACGCGGCCATCACCCGCTGGCAGATGGTCCAGGCGGACTCCGCGAAGGTGAAAGAGCGCATCGCTGCCCGCATCGCGGAGGCAGACAAGAGCCTTCAGCAGAGCTCGAAGTGACGGTCGCTCGCCAGATCGTTCGGCACGCTGACCGAGCAGCTCCTCACTCGACGACACCGACGTACCCGAGGTTCCTGTAGCGTTGTCCGCAGTCGAGCCCGTAGCCGACCACGAATTGGTCCTCGACCGTGAAGCCAAGGTAGTCGATGCGGATCGGCTGCTTCGTCCGCGCGGGTTTGTGCAGCAGAGTGCAGACACGGACGCTCCGGGGTCCGCGAGCGCGAAGCAGGTCGAGTAGGTAGTTTAGCGTCAAGCCGGTGTCTACGATGTCCTCGACGACGATCACGTCCTCGCCGGCGATCGGCTGCGTGAGATCCTGGGTGATCTGGACCACCCCCGTGCTCCGCGTGCCGTCACCATAGCTTCGCAGCCCCAAGAACTCGATCCGCATGGGAAGCGAGATGGCGCGGGCCAGGTCGGCCGTGAACATGAAGCTTCCCTTGAGGACGCACAGCAGCACGAGGTGCCGCCCGGTGTAGTCGCGCGTGATCTCGGCGCCGAGCTCACGGATGCGCGCGGTGATCTGGCCTTCTGTGATCAGGGTCCGAATGCGAGGTTCGTTCGGGTCCATCCACCTTTCGGTAGCGGCAACGCCCGCCCCGGTCAACGGGCGGGCCAGGGCTCTGCACCCCGCTCACAGCCGAAGACCGAGGACTTCGTGCCGATGCCGTCCGTCGTCCACATCAAGGAGCCGCATCGGTCGAGCCGAAAGGTGGTGACACCGAAACCGGAGAGCCTTTCCATGGTCACCTGGTGTGGGTGTCCGTGTCGGTTTCGCACGTCGGTGGACACCGTGGCGATGTCGGGAGCCACCATGGCGAGGAAGTCTGGAGAGGTCGAACTGCGACTGCCATGGTGTCCAACCTTCAGGTAGTCGGCCCGGAGTCGGATCCCGTACCGCCGCACCAGGATCGCCTCGGCCCCTCGCTCCGCGTCTCCGGGAAGGACGGCCGCACGCCCCCCCAGGCGGATCCGCAGGACGATGGACGCGTCGTTGGCGGAGGATTCCGGGGCGGGGCCCGGACAGGGTCCGAGCACCTCGATGGATGCGTCCGCGAAGGCATGGGGCACCGAGCAGAGCTCCGCGGGCCGCTTCACGGGCACCCGACGGGCGGCAAGGGCTGCCAGGAGGGCCTGGTGGGCGGCGCCGGCGCCGTCAGGACCGACAAAACCCGAATCCCAGAGCTCGCCCACTTCGACCTCGCCCAGAACCGTGGCAAGTCCGAGCAGGTGGTCCGGATGCGGGTGGGTGAGCACGGCCACGTCGATGCGTCGCCGCCGTCGGGCGCGGAGCAGCGGCAGGAGCACGCGGGCACCCGGGTCGACCGGGCTCCCGACGAACCCCCCACCATCGACCAACATGAGCGACCCATCCGGGAGATCGACGAGCTCGGCGTCGCCTTGACCAACGTCCACCGCGGTCACGCGCAGGAGTCCCCGTGGGTGGCCAGCCCGCCAGGCTCCGAGCTCCACGATCCCAAACGCCAGTCCACCGAGGAGCAGGGCGGGCCAACGCGACCTCGACAGGCCGCACCGCGCGAGGGTGAGCGCCATCACCACCCAGTGCCATGCCTGCGGAGCCAAGACGGGGATTGCGAGGACGCGTGCTGCGGCGCTCGCGTAGGCGATGGCTCGAACGGCCAGCAATGCCCCGGACGCCACCAGCGCAACCCCACGCTCGAGCCAGGGGAACGGGGCGAGCAGGACGTGAACGAGGCACAAGGGGAGCGCAATGGCTTCGCCGAGGGGCGCGGCCACCAGGTTCGCGAGCAACCCGATCATGGTGACCCGAGGCACGAAGACGGCGAGGAGCGGGGTGCACGGCAGCATCGAGGTGACCGTCGCGACGAAGCTGATCGAGAGGTAGCGAAGGGGCCCGGACACCTTGGCGTCGACCCACGCGGCCCAGGTGCGGCCAAGGGTGAGGAGCCCGGCGGTAGCGGCTCCGGAGAGCAACAGCGAAAGATCGAAGGCAAGCAATGGGTCGAACACCGCCGCGACGAGCACCGAGAGGGCGAGGGCGCGGGCACCGGACGGGCGCCGCCCGAGGGCACGCGCACCGAGCCCTCCCGCGAGCATCCACGCCGCGCGCCAGGCGGAGCCGGAACCGCCGGCGAAATCGGCGTACGCAATCGCTAGCACTACGCCCGCCACTGCCGAAGCCCGCTCGACATCGAAACGGGCGGCGAGGATCTCTACTCGCACGAGGCAGTAGCGGAGCGCAGCGACGATACCAAGCACCGCAAATACGAGGTGCGTGCCGCTCACCGCGAGCATGTGGGCGAGCCCGCTCGCTCGGAAGGCGTCCGCCTCGAGATCCTCGAGGTCCTCCTCGCCAAGCACAAGGGCGCGCGCCATGGGCGCCGCCGCTGGCGCGAACGAGGCGACGATCCGTCGGCGGGCATGGGCGCGGGCACGATCGATGACCGCGGTGATCCCGATACCGGGCGCAGCCCGCTCCACCGCAATGGTACTTCCAGACAGCACCACCCCTCGACGTGCCGCTCCGAGGGTCGGATCCGGAAGCTCGGCGTTGCGGAAGAGTCGCACGGCTCCGAGCTGGGCGACGACCACCAGCCGGTCGCCCCGTACGAGATCCGCGGGTCCGCCGAAGAGGCGGGCGCGGGCTTCAGGGAGGTGGCGTCCCTCGCAATCGATGGCGGAGAGATCTGCCGTGAAGACCGCGGTCCCATCCCGCCACACCGGCGAGGTTCGAACCTGAGCCTCCGCGCCGCACCGGGCAGGCGCGCCCAGCGCGTCCCGTACCGTGATCCGATCGTTCTCGAACCTGTCCACGACGTGCCGAGCCCGCCCCGCGGTGACGAGTCCTGCCAGCGCAGCGAGTCCGAGGATCCGGATCCCCACCCCCGCCCGGGCGGCCAGGACTGCCAGCCCCACCGCGGCGACGAACGCGGCTACCGGCGACGCCAAAGCCGCTGACCCAACCAGGGCCGCCACCGCCATGGGGAGCAACGGATCCACCCGCACGGCTCACCGGTGGATGCAAACGTCGCGCCGTGACCAGCTGACTCACCGGAGTGGGGACGAGGCCTCGAGAAGGCTGGCGAGCGCCACCCGCCGCCAGCGGTGGGTCGCCGATGTCCGGGCCCGTCCACCGCCCGAGGCGGGAAGGCGATTCACCCAGCCGCGAATTGGCTGCACGCTGCTTCGCACACGGCGACGTCACCACCGTAGCAGGCACAGCAGCTGTCGAAGGTCGTGCAACCCGCGCAACCGTCATCCATCAGATCGCAGTCGCGCGCGCGTTCGGGCTCGATCTCGGGGGCTACGCCGGGGCCGGATGGTCCGTAGGTGTTCAGTCGCGGCTGTTCCGAATCCTCGACCGGGGACTCGGACGCTGTTTCGCCGGGCTCTGGGTGGTGTGCTGACCGCTCGGTGTACGACTCGGGCTGGTCGTCGGGGATGGACACAGACTGGTCAGCGACCTCCCCGCCGCCACACCCACCACTGAGCAGCACCGTGATGAGCGCGAAGGGCGATGCAAGCATGGGCATTCGGGTCATCGTTCACCTTTGTGTGGGACGGTAGACCCCATGGCTATCCGTCCCACCTCGTGGGTCATCGCGCTCAGAAGTAGTAGAGCGCAGCGATGTTCGACGTGAAGATGTTCCACGGGTTGTCGTACACCGTGGTGGTGAAGCTGCCGCGCGACTCCGAGTAGGTGGCATCGTCGGTACCGTCCGAGCTTTCCATCTTCCATTTCTCGTAGCGGTAGAGCAGGCCAATGCTCCCCTGGAGCGAGAGTTGCGGCACCCCGATGAATCCGAAATGGATCTCTGCCCCACCCCTCGCACCCGCGTCCAGCGTGAAGCCCGTGGCCTTGTTCTCCACCCCACCGCCAGGCTCGACCTTCTGGGATGCGAATCCCACGTTCATCTCCGGGATGACCTGAAAGCTGAAGTGGCCCATGTTCGAGAGGGCAAGGGGGACCCCGGCATGGAACAGGAAGGCGGTCACCGGGGCGACCTCCTGTTCGGTGCTGACGTTGCCCACGCTCGTCTCGAACTTGTTCTTTCCGTCATCGATCAGAGAAAAGCCAACGCCGACGTCGATACCGAGCAAGGGACTGATCCAGTACCGGGCACCGATCACGGGGGCCTGAGCGACCTCGCGATTGGCCGCCGGACCCACCGCCGACCCTGTGCCGTAGGCCACCGTACGCCTACCGAGATACCCAACGGCGAAGGTGCCGACCATCATGTCGTGGTCCGAGTCTGTAGCGACGGCCTCCGCCCGCCCCCCCGCGTTGGCCGTAGCCGTGGCCGTGGCCGTTTGGGCGAACGCCGGCGAGGTGACCGAGATGACGCCAGCAGCAGCAACGACCGAGAATACTAGGCGAGGCTTCTTCATGGGTTTCCTCCGCGATCACGTGGGGAGCGGCGGGACCGGAGCCCTTCCCTCCCAGCGCCCTCCATGGTTGCCCGCTTCTCCATGTTCGGTCAAGAACCCGGTCCGCGAATCCTTTCCAGAGGTTGGCAATGTGGATGGAAACTGGGTAGTCCGCGGTGGGCGATCCCGGAACCAGGACCCCATGAAGCGCCGCACCGACATCCTGATGGTCGAGCAAGGACTCGCGACCACGCGGTCTCAAGCGCGAGCCCTGGTCATGGCAGGTCGGGTGTACTGGGGTGAGCGGCGTGTCGAGAAGGTCGGTACGCTGCTCCCGGAGGGCGCCACCCTCGTCGTACGGGGGGGTGAGCGATACGTGTCGCGGGGTGGCCACAAGCTGGAGGGGGCGCTCCGCGATCTCGAGCTCGTCGTCACCGGTTCCGTGGCGGTCGACATCGGGGCGTCCACCGGAGGGTTCACCGACTGTCTCCTGCAGGCCGGCGCGGCACGGGTCTACGCCGTGGACGTGGGCCAGGGTCAGCTGGCGGAGCGCCTGCGCCGGGATGCCCGTGTGGTGGTGATGGATCGCACGAACGCGCGCGACCTGGGACCCGAAGCCTTCACCGAGCCCATCGACCTCGTGATGGTGGATGCGTCCTTCATCAGCCTCGATCGTCTGCTGCCAGCGATCGGACGAGTGCTCCGTCCATGGGGGCACCTGCTCGCGCTCGTCAAACCGCAGTTCGAGGCGGGGCGCGCCGAAGCGAGCCGTGGTCGCGGTGTGATTCGGGATCCCGTGGTCCGCGAGGCCGCTATCGCCCGCGCACGCGAGGCGATCGGGACCGCGGGGTTCGTGGCGATCCGGGAGCACGACTCGCGAGTGGCCGGGCCGAAGGGCAACCTCGAGCGCTTCGTGCTGGCTCGACGTGTGGGACCTGGCGGACTAGAGCGCGAGGACCCAGAGATCGTAGAGGGTGTGGGTCCATACCACCGGAGCAAAGCCCCGTAGCGCATAGATGGCGGTGAAGACGAGGCCGCACACCCAACGGAACACGAAGACCCGCACCTCGAACGGGTCCGCGAGGGTCCCCACGTGGTGCCATCCGCTGAAGACGGCGGCCGCCACCACCGCCCAGCCGATCCGCAGCAGGACCTCCTTGGTCGCCGACGTCTGGGCGAGCATCAGCAGTGACAGGACGCGTGCACCCAGACCGTAGAGCACCACGCGAAAGGCAATCTCCTCGTACAGCCCAGCGCCGAGCGACAGAACGACGGCGGTCCACCGATCGACCTCCGGAGCGCCAGCGAGACGCAGCCGTCCGACGACGTAGGCGGCGATCAGACGCATCGTGATCGCGTAGGTGACCCCTTCCAGGATGACCCAGAGGAACCGCTCCCAGCGGAGGGCTTGCCCTCTGCCGAGCAAGACGAGGACGCCGACGAAGAGGAGGCCGATTGCGGTGGTGAGCCCCACGTAGGCCATGACGTCGTGGTTGGCGAGGGCCACGAGCTCGCGGGTCACGACATCGGCGGCGTTGCGGTAGGGCAAGAAGCCAACACCGATGTGGTAGCCGACGAAGACAGGGAGGGTCAGCCCGAGATCCGCCCAGGCCCCGCTCTTCTGGAGGCCGGTCGCGGCTGGAGCGGTCTTCTGATCGTGAGGGCCACCCATGTCACAGACCTGGCTGGAGGTGATAGACGACCCACATCACGAGGATGGCCCAGAGCACCACGATGAGGACGAACGGCCCGTCCTTCAGCATCTCGTGGGTTGGGCTCTCGGACTTCGGCCGCGATTGCACGAGAAACACGAAACGGCCCATGGCAAGGACGACGAAGAGTGTGCTCGGCCACAGCCAGTCGCTGCGGAAGAACTCGCGGGTGTGTGGATCGAGGGTGTAGGCGATGTAGGTGGTGATGGTGGCGGCCGCGGTGAGCCAGAGGGCGAGATCGAGACCCCGACGCGTATAGGATTCCAGTGCCGCGCGCTGATGCTTCGCATTGGAGCGAGCCGCGGTAAGCTCGTGGCGACGCTTGCCGAACCCGAGGAACAGGGCGAGGACCGCCATGCAGACGAAGAGGTACCCCGATACGGGGACGTTGGTGGCAAACCCGCCCGCCATGACCCGCAGCACGAAACCCGCCGCGATCGACGCCACGTCGAGGTAGGCGATGTGCTTGAGTCGGGAGGAGTAGGCGACGTTGTTGACGAAGTAGGCAGCGGTCGTAGCCAGGAAGAAGCCGAACGTCGGGGTCTCGTTGAGCGATTGGAGGGCGACCTCGATGCCGACCGCGCCCATGGCCGATAGACCGACGAGCACCCAAACCATCATTCGCGCCCATGATGCGGGGACTCGCCCGGACGCGATGGGACGGTATCGCTTGACGGGGTGTTGACGATCCGCCTCGATGTCCGCAAGGTCGTTCATCGCGTACACCGCACCCGCCAGGAGGCAGAACACGGCGAACGCGGCGGCAGCCCGGGAGAGAAGCGCGAGGTCGAAGATCTCCTTCGCGAAGACGACGGGCGCCAACACGAAGACGTTCTTGACCCATTGGTGAGGGCGGACAGTCCGCACGACCCCCGCCAGGCGCCAAAGGAGCGACCCCGACGACCGGACCAGCGGTGACGTCGAGGTCAGCGGCGCCGACGACGGAGCGAGGAAATCCTCTGAGGCCATCGGCGCGGAGAGTGACTCCGGGTCGTCCTTCGGGATGGCTGTGGAGGGGGTGCTCGGGGCGATGGCGTCGGGGTTCGGAGGGCTCACGGGTCCGGCTCAGGTCGTCGGGCCGGCCCACGACGGCGCCGGATCCACACAACGAATGAGGCAGCTTACCGCATGACCGGCCCCTGCCAACGCGATGGGCGAATCGGCTCCCCGGCAGGGCTCGGCTTCGGTGAGACTCGAAAGCCCATGCCACACCGCGACCACCACGCCGCCTTGGTCCGCGAGATCCGCGCCCACGACCATCGGTACTACGTCCTCGATGACCCACTGATCGACGATCGAGCCTACGACGCGCTCTACGCGGAGCTTCGCGCGCTCGAAGCGGCATACCCCGATCTGGCCACCCCTGACAGCCCGACCCAGCGTGTCGGGGGAGCACCCCGGGCTGACCTGCGCACGGTCGAGCACGCAGTCCCGATGCTCTCCCTCGACAACACCTACAGCTCGGCGGACCTCGCGGAGTTCGGGCGACGAGTGCGGGATCGGTTGCCGAAGGGCACCGAGCCAACCTTCTCGGTGGAGCCCAAGCTCGACGGGGCCAGCGTGGAGATCCTCTATCGCGACGGACGTCTGATCGGGGGCTCGACGCGTGGCGACGGGATCCGCGGGGAGGAGATCCTCGAGAACCTGCGCACCATCCGCTCCCTGCCGCTCACCATCGACTTCGTGGGACCGATCACATTGCGGGCGGAGGTGGTGATCTTCCGCAGCGACCTTCGTGCGATCAATGCCGAGCGCACGGCGGCCGGGGAACCTCCGTTCGCCAATCCCCGCAACGCGGCGAGCGGGAGCCTGCGAATGTTGGATCCCCGCGTTGTCGCACGGCGACGGCTGCGCGCGATCGTGTGGGCAGTGGTGGAAGGCGAAGCGCTGGCGGCAACCCACTCGGCTGCCCTCCGCCGCCTTCACGAGCTGGGGCTCCCGACGACCTGGCCCGAGCTACGGATCTGCCACTCGTTGTCCGAGGTCGATAGCGCGATCGCCGATCTGGCAGACCGACGCGACGGACTTCCGTTCGACATCGACGGGTGCGTCGTCAAGGTCGACCGCTTCTCGGATCAGATGAGCCTCGGTTTCACGGCCAAATTCCCGCGCTGGGCGATCGCCTACAAGTACCGCGCGGAACGCGCGATGACCCGTGTGCGCGACATCGTGCTCCAGGTCGGCCGCACGGGAACGCTCACGCCAGTGGCCGAGCTCGAGCCGATCGCCCTGGCCGGAACCACGGTCGCGCGGGCCTCGCTCCACAACGGCGACGTGATACGCGAGCTGGACGTGCGCGTCGGCGATCGGGTCGGCATCGAGAAGGCCGGGGAGATCATCCCACAGGTCGTCTTGGTCGATCTCGCCGTTCGCGATGGCGATCCGCCACCGTTCGTCATGCCGAACCGGTGTCCGGTGTGCGGCACCCCGGTCGAGCGCCGTTCCGGTCAGGTTGCGTTACGGTGCCCAAACGCGGCCTGTCCGGGGGTCGTCAAGGCGTCGGTCTGGCATTTCGCGCGGCGTTTTGCCATGGATATCGATCATCTGGGCGAGGTCCTCATCACCGAACTGGTGGAGCGAGGGCTCGTTCGCGACGTCGCAGACCTCTATGACCTCGCACCCGCCACCATCGCCGGGCTCAGCCGAATGGGCAGTAGGAGCGCCGAGAACGTCGTGAGCGCCATCGCCAGCTCACGCGATCGTCCCTTCGATCGCCTCCTCACGGGGCTCGGGATCGATCTCGTCGGTCCCGTCGCCGCGCGCCAGCTGGCCGAGGCCGCCGGATCCCTTTCGTCGCTCCTGGCGTGGACACCAGCCGAGGTCGAAAAGAGGCTGAGTGGGGTGGCTGGGTTCGGCCCCAAGATGATCGAGAGCGTACGCGCGTTCCTCGCCGACCCGCGCGAGCGGGCGCTGCTCCAGAAACTCGTGGACCGCGGCGTCTCTCGAGGGTTGGAGGCGACCTCGGAGCCCGCGGCGGAACCACTTCGGGGTATCTCCTTCTGCGTGACCGGCGAGCTGTCGCGGACGCGCGAGACGGTGCACGGCGATATCGTCGCCGCCGGCGGGATCGTGCACGACTCCGTGAAGAAGGGCACGACGTTCCTCGTGGCGGGGGAGAAGGTTGGTCGGAGCAAGCTCGAAGCGGCGCGTGGACGCGGCACCAAGATCATCGACGAAGTGGAGCTCGAGCGCCTCCTGCGCGACGGCCCATGAACCACCGGCAGGCCAGCGAGATCGGGCTTCTTGGCGCCACCGCGATCGGTGCGCTCGTCGGCGCGACGGCCCTGGGGCTGCGCTGGGCGGAGAGACCGGCACGGTGCGGGGTCGGCTTCGTCGCGGGGCCCACCCGTTGCTGTCTGCTGGGGCAGTCCGAGCGAGACGGCCGCTGTGTCGGGACGGTTAACCGCTGTCCCAGCGGCTTCTCTTGGTCCGGGCTCGGAGAGCCGGGCTGTGTCGTCGTACCGAGCCGAGTCTCGATCGGCGGGGGTGAGCTCGCGCTCGGACCGGTCGATTGGGAGGGTGCCGTACCGACCCCCCTGGGTCGGACCCTGGTGCGAGGGTTCGCCATCGATGCGCACGAGGTCACTCTCGACGCCTGGCGGCGCTGTGCCGTGGCCGGCGTGTGTCGGGGGTTGCCCGCCCGCGAGCCCGGACTTCCGGTGACGCAGGTTTCGGCCGCGGAGGCGGCGCGGTACTGCCGATTCGTGGGCGGGCGGCTGCCGCGCAGCGACGAGTGGGTCTTCGCCGCGGCGGGGAGCAACGGCCGCCGCTACCCGTGGGGTTCGACCGGGCTCGTCTGCCGGCGCGCGGTGTTCGGGCTCATGGCGGGCCCGTGCGCGCGCGGCGGGCGGGGTCCGGAGCTCGCTGGGTCCCGTCCCGACGGTGCGACCCCGGACGGGATCTACGACCTCGCAGGAAACGTGGCCGAGTGGACGCTGGAGCCAGGGGGCGAAACGGCGGTCCGCGGTGGAACGTATGCGTCGCGCTTCGCCGCCGATCTGAAGAGCTGGGCAGCGACCACCGCCACTGGTCCCGACGAGCGGGTGGGTTTCCGCTGCGTGTACCAGGCCCGATGAACCTGCGCGGTTGACGCGACCAGGTGATGGTTGACGCGCGGTCGGGCGAACGTCATGGGTCGCGGTGATGAGAGCAGCCATCCTCTGTGTCGGCACCGAGCTCAGCCGTGGCGAAACACGAGACGCCAACGGGGCCTGGATCGCCCGCGCGCTCGCCGAGCTCGGGGTCGAGGTCGCCGAGATCTCGATCGTGCCCGACGATCCAGCGGCGATCTCGGCGGCACTGGAGCGGCTGAGCGCGGTGCACGAGCTCTTGCTCTGCACCGGGGGCCTTGGCCCAACCACCGATGACATCACCGCCTCGGTCGCAGCACGGGTGCTCGGGGTGCGGCTGGTGCGGGACGCCGGGACGCTCGAGCGGATCCGCTCGAGACTGGCGACGCTGGGGCGACCGCTCACGGAGTCGAACGCGAAGCAGGCGGACATCCCAGCGGATGCCACCCTCCTCCCGAACGATGCCGGGACCGCGCCGGGTTTCGCTGTCCGCCTCGGGCAGGCGAAGGCCTGGTTCATGCCTGGGGTGCCGCACGAAATGCAGGCGATGTTCTCGGGGAGCATCGCGCCCAGCCTGATGGGGCTGCCACCCGTTCCCACATCGACGATCGTTCTCCGAACCTTCGGGGTCGGTGAGAGCGTCGTGAACGATCGGCTCGCCGGCATCGAAGCCGAATACGAGATCGTGCTCGGCTATCAGGTGCGCTTCCCCGAGGTGCTGGTCAAGGTCCAGGCGCGTGCGGGATCTCCCGGCGAGGCCACGGAGAGAGCCCGCCGGGCCGCCGCCGCCGTCCTCCGGCGCCTCGGCCCTGACGTCTACGGGGAGGGTGACCGAGCACTGCCAGCGGTCCTGAGCGAGAAGCTCGCGATGCTGGGGTTGTCCCTGGCCGTCGCGGAGTCTTGCACGGGCGGGATGGTGGGGGCGTTGATGACGGAACTGCCAGGCGCCAGCCGTGTTCTCGAGGGTGGGGCCATCGTGTACTCGAACGCTGCCAAGCAGACGTTGCTGGGGGTCCCCGGCGCCATGCTTGCGACGTACGGAGCGGTGAGCGGCGAGGTGGCGCTCGCGATGGCCGAGGGCGCGCTGCGTGCTTGCCGGGCGGACGTGGCGCTGGCCATCACGGGCATTGCGGGTCCAGGCGGGGGCACGAGTGCCAAGCCGGTCGGTCTAGTCGAGCTGGCGGTGGTGGGAGGTGGAAAAAGCCGCCAGGAGCGCGCCATCTTCCCAGGATCGCGGACCCGAGTGCGCACCCTCGCCGCATGGAACGGGATGCGACTCGTGCTCGATCACCTCCGTGGGTGGGGAGGGCCATGATGGTGTCAACGGTCCGGGCGTTCGTGGCGCTGCCGCTCGGTACCGCGTTGGTCGAGCGTCGCGAGGCGCTTGGCCGGGAACTCCGGCGCTGAAGCGGAGCGGCTCGGCGGCTCGGTGGGTACCCGGTTCGAACCTGTACGTGACCCCGCGCCCCCTCGGGTACGTCGCCGCAGGTCGACAACTTAGTTCGGGACCCCGATCCGCAGCCCTGCGCCATCGCGGTCCACCACGGCGGTCGATCCCGGAGGGAAATCTCCGGCGAGCACACGCGCAGCCAGGGCGTTCTCGAGGTGGCGCTGTATGGCTCGCTTGAGGGGCCGGGCCCCAAACTGTGGATCGAACCCGACCTCTGCCAGGAATTCCTTGGCGGCGTCCGTGGCCACGAGGTCGATCTCCCGATCTGCGAGGCGGTGTGCCACAAGGTCGAGTTGGATATCCACGATGGCTCGGATTTCGGTCTGCCCGAGCCGTCGGTAGACGACGATCTCGTCCAGACGGTTGACGAACTCGGGACGGAACTGGGCGCGCAATGCCGCGAGTGCGGTCGATTGTAGAAGCTCGGCGCGCCCCGCTTCGGTAAGGTCATGGCGTTCCTCGAGCGCCGCGATCTCTCCGGAGCCGATGTTGCTGGTGAGGATCACCACGGTGTTCTTGAAATCGACGGTCCGACCCTGTCCGTCGGTGAGGCGGCCGTCGTCGAGGACTTGGAGGAGCGAGTTGAACACGTCCGAGTGGGCCTTCTCGATTTCGTCGAACAGGATCACACTGTAGGGGCGCCGCCGCACCGGCTCGGTGAGCTGGCCACCCTCGTCGTAGCCGACGTAGCCCGGGGGTGCGCCGACAAGGCGCGACACGGTGTGGCGCTCCATGTACTCGCTCATGTCGAGACGGATGATCGCGCGCTCGTCGTCGAAGAGGAACTCGGCGAGCGCCCGTGCCGTCTCCGTCTTCCCGACCCCCGTGGGTCCCAGGAACAGGAAGGAGCCCACTGGTCGGTTGCGGTCCCCGAGTCCGGCGCGGGACCGACGGACGGCGTCAGCGACAACGCGGATGGCGTCCGTTTGACCGATGACGCGCTTCGCGAGCTGGTCCTCGACGTGGAGCAACTTCTGGAGCTCGCCCTCGAGCATCCGCGCCACGGGAACACCGGTCCACTTCGACACGATCACGGCGATGTCTTCGTCCGTCACCTCTTCCTTGAGGTAGCCACCGTTGCGCTGCGTCTCGGCGAGGCTCGCGCGAGCCTGCTCGATCGCCTTCTCGCGGGCAGGAATGGTGCCGTACTGGATCTCCGCCGCTTTGCCGAGGTCCCCGGCGCGCCGCGCGCGCTCTTCCTGTGCCCGAAGCTCCTCAAGCTCTGCCTGGCCAGCGCGGATGGTTTCGATGATCTCTTTTTCCCGCAGCCAGCGCGCGCGCATCGTCGCTCGCTGGCTCATCATCTCGGCGATCTCTTGCTTGAGCTCGTCGAGCCGAGCACGGGAAGCCTTGTCCCGCTCTCGCTCCAGCGCCTGCTCCTCGATCTGGCGCTGGATCAGCCGCCGTTCGAGCTGGTCGATTTCGAAGGGTGTGCTGTCAATCTCCATCTTCACCCGACTCGCGGCCTCGTCAACGAGATCGATGGCCTTGTCGGGTAGGAAGCGATCGGAGATGTAGCGATGGCTGAGCGTGGCGGCACCGACCAGGGCGGCGTCCTGGATGCGGATGCCGTGGTGCACCTCGTAGCGCTCCTTGATGCCACGGAGGATCGCTATCGTGCTCTCTACGGAGGGTTCGCTCACCAACACGGGCTGGAATCGGCGCTCGAGCGCTGCGTCCTTCTCGATGTGCTTCCGGTACTCGTCCAGGGTGGTGGCGCCGATCGCGCGGAGCTCGCCGCGGGCGAGGGCGGGCTTCAGCATGTTCGCGGCGTCGATCGCGCCTTCGGCAGCGCCGGCACCGACGAGGGTGTGGAGCTCGTCGATGAAGAGGATGATGGAGCCGCCGGAGGTCTCCACCTCCTTCAAGACCGCCTTCAGCCGGTCCTCGAACTCGCCCCGGAACTTGGATCCGGCGACCAGTGCTGCCAGGTCGAGCGCGAGGATCCGCTTGTCCTTGAGGGACTCCGGGACATCGCCGGCCGCGATCCGGTGGGCGATCCCCTCGGCGATGGCCGTCTTGCCCACACCGGGCTCGCCGATGAGCACCGGGTTGTTTTTGGTCCGGCGGCTGAGAACCTGCATCACCCGGCGGATCTCCTCGTCACGACCGATGACTGGGTCGACCTTTCCTCGACGCGCCAGGGCGGTGAGATCCCGCGTGTACTTCTCGAGGGCCTGAAACTTCCCCTCGGGATCCTGGTCGGTGACGCGCTGGCTCCCACGGATTTCCGCCAGCGCGTGGAGGAGACGTTCGTAGGAGACCCCGTGGCGATCGAAGACCGCCTGAACGTCCTTGTCGTGGCGGGCGGCGGCGAGGAGGAAGTGTTCGACGGATATGAAGTCGTCCTTGAGCTTCTTCGCTTCGTCTTCGGCGTCGCGGAGGAGGGCGAGGGCCCGCCGGCCAAGCTGGGGTTGGGCACCCCCAGAGACTCGAGGAAGACCGGCGACGCGTTCGCCGAGCGCTGTGATGAGGCCCTTCACGTCGACCCCGAGGCGCTCCAGAACAGGACGACCGACGCCACCTTCCTGGTCGAGGACTGCGCCGAGCACATGCTCGGGTATCACCTCGGGGTTTCCGCGACGCATCGCGTCGTCGGCGGCGATGCGGAGCACCTCCTGACTCTTGTTGGTGAAGTGGTCGAGTTGCATGGCTCCCTCCACGGACCCGCGAGGCTTGGTCGAGCGAGTGCGAAATTAAGTCGCCATCGCGCGGGCGCAAGCGCCGCGGTCGGCGCGGAAGGGAGCCATGGAGCAGCAATGGCTGGAGACTCTCGAAGCCGGGTAGGGTCGGCGCGAGCGTGCTCGCGTGTTGGGACCCGCGGGGGCCCTTTGCTGGTCCGCTACGGCGGAACTCGCGGAGATATCGTTCAGATGTCGAGGTTGCGAACGTTGAGAGCGTTGTCCTCGATGAACTTCCGGCGCGGCTCGACCTGGTCCCCCATCAGGATGCTGAAGAGGTCATCACACAAGACAGGGTCGTTGACCCGGACCTTCAGCAAGGTGCGAGCGTCGGGGTTCATGGTGGTCTCCCAGAGCTGGTCGGCGTTCATTTCACCGAGACCCTTGTAGCGGGTGATCTGGAGCCCCTTGCGGCCGCGCTCTTCGATGTAGGTTCCGAGGGCGGCAGCGTCCGTGAGTGTCACGCGGCTGCCGTTGGGCTCGGTTGCCACGTACGGCGCGGCCCCGATCGACTGCAGATCGCCGTTGATGCTCAAGAGCTCACGATACTCGGCGGTATCGGCCAGCTCCCAATCGACGACCGCCGGCCGCGCGGAGGCGCCAGGACGGAACCTGACGATGATGCGTCCCGCTCGGTGCTCCTTCTCCCAGTCCACGTCGACGTGGAGCGGAGTGAGCTCAGGAAAACGCTGCTCCAGCAGCCTGCTCACGTCGGCCGCCGTCGCGTCGACTCGCTCCGGATTCCGGAAGTCGCCAAGCCCCAGCGGTCCGGTCTGGAGCACGGCGGCTACGACACGCGCATCGCAACGTCGGTCGATCTTCCCCAGCACCGCGGAGAATGCGCGCAGTCGTTGGGCCAGGTTCGACAGGGGAACGCCTGAGATCTCAGGTCCCCCAACCGCCTGGAGCGTGATCCCGTCGATTCCATTTTCAATCAGCATTCGGTCGAGGGCCGCCTGGTCTTTGAGGTAGAAGACCTTCTTGCCCTTGCGTACCCCAAAGAGCGGGGGTTGCGCGATGAAGAGGTGCCCGTCCTCAATCACCGCCCGCATCTGGCGATAGAAGAACGTGAGCAAGAGCGTCCGGATGTGCGCTCCATCCACGTCCGCGTCGGTCATGATGATGACGTGGTGGTAGCGGAGCTTGGCCGCGTCGAATTCGTCCCCGATACCGCAGCCGAGCGCCGAGATCAGGGTCGCTACCTCCTGAGAGGACAGCATCCGATCCAGGCGTGCCCGTTCTACGTTGAGGATCTTCCCCCGGAGCGGCAGGATCGCCTGGAAGTGCCGATCGCGACCCTGCTTGGCGCTTCCACCCGCACTGTCGCCCTCGACGATGTAGATCTCGCTTCGGCTCGGATCCTTGCTCTGGCAGTCCGCGAGCTTGCCTGACAGCGCCGCCGAATCCATGACGCCCTTGCGCACCACCTCGCGTGCCTTGCGGGCAGCCTCCCGTGCCTTGGCCGCCACGATGGCCTTTTCCAGGATCTTGCGTGCGGTCTGCGGGTGTTCCTCGAAGTAGCGTCCCAGAAGATCGTTGACGACATTCTCGACGATGCCCTTCACCTCACTGGAGACGAGCTTGGCCTTCGTCTGCGAGTCGAAGGACGGATCCGGGTGCTTGATGTGCACGACGCAGACGAGCCCCTCGCGGCAATCGTCGCCGCTGAGACCGTTCTTCACGTCCTTGAACAGGTTGGCGTTCTGCCCGTACGTATTCAGGGTGCGGGTGAGCGCGCTCTTCAGGCCGGTCAGGTGAGTGCCACCGTCGCGGTTGTGAACGTTGTTCGTGTAGCAGAGGATCTGCTCAACGTAGGCGGAGGTCCAGCGCATCGCAATGTCGATGGCCACCGACCGTCTGTCGTCCGGCAGACTCACTTCGGTCTGGAAGGCGATCACTTCCTCGTGTGCCGGTTCGCGGTTCTCGCTTAGAAGCTGGATGAACTCACGGATGCCGCCCTGAAATTCGAAGCGGTCCCGACGGCCGGTGTCGCGCTCGTCCACGAGCTCTACGAGCAAGCCAGAATTGAGGAAGGATAGCTCACGGAGGCGGGTCGCGAGGGTGCCGTAATTGTACTCCGTGTCGGTGAAGACCGTGTGGTCGGGCTTGAAGGTGATCTTGGTGCCGGTCGTGTCGGCCTCTCCGATAGCGGTGAGCGGCGCCTGTGGCGCGCCTCGCCGGTACTCCTGGAACCAGACCTGACCTTCGCGCTTGATTTCGAGGCGAAGGGACTCGCACACGGCGTTGACCGCACTCACCCCGACGCCGTGCAGTCCGGCGCTCACCTTGTAGCTGTTGTTGTCGAACTTCCCACCCGCGTGAAGGACGGTCATGACGACTTCGGCGGCGCTGACGCCGCGCTCGTGCATGCCGACCGGTATCCCTCGACCATTGTCCTCGACCGTCACCGAGCCGTCGAAGTGGACCACAACCGCGATCCGATTGCAGTGCCCGGCGAGGTGCTCGTCGACTCCGTTGTCGACCACCTCCCACACGAGGTGGTGCAAGGCCGAGCCGTCATGGACGTCGCCGAGGTACATTCCGGGACGTTTTCGGACAGCCTCGAGACCTTCGAGGACGGTGATGCTCGCCGAACCGTATTCGCTGTCGGGAAGGGCAGTTGTCTCAAGAACGTCGATCGACAACGGGAGCTCCTGGAACGGGTGGAACAAAGGCGGCGTCGAGGTTGGAGCTGCCTCGACGGAGGCCGTTCCTGCGGCGCGGGCGGCCGGTGGACGCCGCTCGGACGCCGCCGCCGCGGCAGCTGATGTATACCGTTCTGCGTGTTCCCGGACAAGCGATTCTCTGGGCTGGAATCCGGGTATTTTGCTGGATTTTTTCGGCTCTCTCAGGGAACGAGCGCGCCGTCGCGGAGGTGCCAATCGGCTCGGTCCGCGATCGTGGCTCCAGGGGTCACGAGAAGGTCGGGTCGGGTCGTGGTCACGAACACTTGACCCGAGGTTTCACGAAGGAACTCGTAGACGGCGCCGGTACGGGCCGGATCGAGCTCGCTGGACACGTCATCGAGGAGCAGGATGGGCTCGGCGCCCCTCGCGGCGCGGACGGTGGCAAGCTCGGCGACCTTGAGCGCCAGGGTGAGCACGCGCTGCTGCCCTTGGGAAGCTTGCGTTCGGGCCGGGCGACCGTCGATCGAGAGCTCCAACTCGTCCCGCTGAGGCCCGAACGTGGCCGTATGGCGGCGTAGATCTGCCGCGCGGTGGCTGAACAGGGCAGCGCCGAATTGATCGGAGTCAGTGGTTCCACCGGGACGGTAGCTGACGCCCAGCTCGAGCTCGCGTGCGGCCATGCGGGTGAACGCGGGCGTCAAGGCTTCTGTCAGCCGCTCGGCCGCACGTTCTCTGGCGGCAGCGAGGAGGGCACCCTCGCGTGCCATCAGTTCTTCGTACACGGAAAGCTCGGCGGCGCTCGACCCCTTCCTCTCGAGGATGTCCTGACGCTCGCGGAGGGCGCGAAGGAACCGCTGGCGATGGTCGCCGCTGGTCGGTTCGTGGAACAGCGCCACCCGGTCGAGCAGGGTGCGACGGAGGGATGCAGGACCGGTCACGAGGGAGAGGTCACCGGGGTGAAAGACGACGACCGGGGTCAACGTGGCGAAGGTCACCAGGCGATCGGGACGCTTGCCGTCGACCAGGTAGGATTTGACGCGGGGGCCCACGATCGCTCGCTGCTCACGAACGACGAGTCCATCCTGGACCGTGGCGATGATGGTGGCGAGATCCTGGCCCGTCTGCACGACTTCGCCGGCGCGTTCGGCGCGGAAGCTTCGCGTGGTAGAGACGAGGTAGATCGCTTCGAGCAGGCTCGTCTTGCCGTGTCCATTGTCGCCAGCAATGACGTTGAGGCGTGGAACAGGTTCGATGTCCACGCGGGCGAGGTTCCGGAGCCCACGGACCGAGACCCGACGGAGCGCGAGGGATGGGGTCA
The DNA here is from genome assembly GCA_016933275.1 of Polyangiaceae bacterium. Lineage (GTDB taxonomy): Bacteria > Myxococcota_A > Polyangia > Polyangiales > Polyangiaceae > JAFGBI01. The sequence goes on from JAFGBI010000111.1 coordinate 47,314, forward strand.
AGGTGAAGGATACGGGCCGGCGCCTAGATACGCATCGGCATGACGACCGCCAGGTAGCTCGAGCGAGGCGCTTCGTTCCCTGGGCGGATGATGGCAGGATCGAGCTCCCCACTGAGGCCGAGCAGGATCTCTTCGTCTTCAACCGCGAGCAGAACCTCGAGGAAGTACTTGGCGTTGAACCCGACCGTGATCTCGGGCCCGTCGTAGTCGACCGGGATTTCGTCGAAGCCTTCACCACTCTCGGGACTCTCGCTCTCGAAGCGGATCTTCCCGGTGTTGAGCGTGAGTTTGACCCCACCCGTCCGATCGCTCGCCGCCACGGAGACAGCACGTAGCGCGTCCGCCATCGCTAGCCGGGATGCCCGCACCACGCGTTCGGAGGCGTCCGGAATGACCTGCTGGTACGGCGGAAACTGGGCATCGACGAGCTTGACGCTGAACTGGAAGCCGCCAAGGTGGAAAAAGACGTTGGGACCGCTCTGGACCATGGAGACTTCGAGGTGGTCCGCGTCGTCGGATTTGGAAACCTCAGCGCGGGCCTCCTCGCACAGCCGCTTGAGCTCGAGCACACCCTTCAGCGGGATGAGCATCGATGCCTGTACGTCCGTTCGATCGATCTTCTGCTCGAGCTTGCTGAGGCGATGGCCGTCGGTGGTGACCATCCGAACACGATGGCCATCGCACTCGAAGAGGGCGCTGTTGAGGTGAGTGCGCGTTTCGTCGGTCGAAATGGAGAAGTGCGTCGCTTGCACCAGGTCGGCGACGGCGCGAACGGGGAGAGTCAGGGAACGGTGACCCTCCTCCGGCTGCGGTAGGTTCGGAAATTCCTCGCCAGGAATGCCGTGGAGGGTGTAGCGACGCGCAGTTCCGAGGGCACGGATGGTCGTGCTCGAACCGTCGTTCGCCGTGATGGAGACTTGCCCTTCCGGCATCATTCTGATGCGGTCGAGCAGATCCCGCGCGCCGAGCGCGATCGCACCTTCGCGTTCCACGGACGCCGGAATGGTCCCGCGGACGGCCAATAGTAGATCCGTGGCAGCCAAACGCAGCTGATCAGCACCTCGGGTTTCGAGCAGAACGTTCCCCAAAACGGGCATGGTGCTCTTCTTGTCGGCGACGCCTTGGCACCGACCGAGGACCCGAAGGAGCTCCTTTTTCGAAACGACAACGTGCATCCTGGGTCCGTCCTAGTCGGGTAATCGAACCGCGGCTAGCGGTCTCACGGGCTTCCGCGGTGGGTCCGGAAAGGACCTTCGGGGAACCTACGATCGTCTCAATTCCAAAGAAATTAAGGAATGATCGTGACAGTAGAGCCTGTGGACATTGCGGACAAACGCAGAAGATGTTGAAATCGTAGTACTTTCGGAGGTGTGTGGGTGTGTGGTCCCCGGGGGCGGCGTGGATGGGGATTGGGGGGGAAGTGAGCGACGGTGAGTCTAGCCGAAGGAGAACCCAGGAGAATGGACAGGGTTTTCGGCAGATTCTCCCCAGCGTGTGGATAAAGTGGTGATCCCTGAGGGCCGCTCAGCCGTCCGGAACCGGCTTTTAGGCCAAATACCGGGATTCTGCCCAGGAAATGTGCCCCTGGGCTCGCAAGCGGGGGTGGCCGGCGCAAGGGCGCGGTTGCCGTGGCGCCTGGAGAAGGGCCGCATCCGGTTGGGTGCCTCACGAGCTCCTCCAGTCCAATGACGCCGGTTGGGACCCAGCGGACGGGGGTCCCGAGGCTGGTGACCGCTCGCGGCCGTCGAGCTGGTCGCCGCGCTAGCCAAAACGACGGGGGGAAGCAGGGAGGTCCTCGAGGCGAGCCAGCGCCTCGAGCAGGGTGCGACGCGCCTGGTCACGAGTGCGAGGGCCGATGGCGGCGGTTCTGAAGGCACGCTCGACCGCCATGAGCTCCTGGAGGAGACGTTCGCGAGCGCTGGATGCGTCCTCGGGTGCGGGGCCTCGGCGTTTCGGCCGGGACCAGAGGTCACCAATGCCCCAGCCGAGCAGCAAGAGCGCGCCGAGCACCGTGAAGAACGGGCCGCTGCCGCGCCTGGGGATGCCGTCGAGGCGGATCGGGATCGTGGAGAGGGAGGAGGAAGGGTCGCTCGCCGCCCACGTAGCAACCAGGCCCGTCACCCCTTCATGCGAGCGGGTGACCGATGCTGGTTCGAAGCCAGCGATCCCAAGGCGCATCCCTGGCGCGCGGTCAACCCAGACCGTCGAACGCAGGACGCGAGGGGGTGGCTTCAGATCGAGCAAGATCGTGTTCTGTTGCTCCCAGGGGAGGAAGCTCTGGCTCGGGTTCTCGATCTGGAAGCGAAAGGTCGCCTCGTGCTCGCCCGGGGAGACCGTTCCGGTAAGGTCTGCCGTACTCGAACCCTCGATGAAACGCACCGGTCCAGCGTCTTCCGGGACGAGGAAGGCCCGATAGCCTGTCGGGAGCTCGAAGCGATAGCCGTCAGGGAGCCAGGTGACGCGGCCGACGTTGATGATTCGGAGGGTGACGTCGACCTGGAAGACGTCGTCCTTCAGCGAAATGCCGATGAAGCACAGCGATCCGACATGGGTCTTTTCGAGGTCGGAAGTGCTGGGGAAGACGTACACCGTCGCGCGGATGCCGCGATCTGGCTCGAGTCGGAAGGGATCCGTGGTGTAGGTGGCGCCAGCGTACGCGACCTTTGCGGAGAAGTGGCGCTCGCTGCCACCGGTGAGGTCGAGAAAGCGTGCAACGCCGCGATCATCGGTGCGCGCATGCAGCTCGGAATGACGTTCCCCGATGGCGGGGGAGCGCTGGAGTACACGGAGCGTGATTTCCGCGCCACGAACGACGGCCCCATCGGGATCGTGCGCCTCGATCACCACGGTGCCCGGGGCGAGTTCGCTGTCCGGCATCACGGAGGACCGCCTGGACATCGCCGGAGCCTCTCCTCCAGAGCCCGTGTTTGCGTGGATCGGGGGATGTCCCGGGGGAAGCAGGGGTTGGGCGGTGGCGACGAGCGGGGTCAGAATAGACAACAGCGCGACCACCGAGGGATGCCAGAGAGACCGACGGGCGTTGCTCATGGCTCATGGCTTCCGGAAGAGGGTGGTGGCTTCGGTGCGGTGCGCGGGCGCTCCGCGAGGCGAGCCCCGCAGGCCTTGCAGAAGCGGGCGTTGCGGCTCGCGCGCTGGCCGCAGACAGCGCAGCGCGGGCGTCGTTCGAGCGCCCGTGCCGCTCGGGTGGAGGAGGAGGGATCGGCAGGCGCAGTGCGGGAGGGCTGCACTTTCACTTCGGCGAGGCCCGCGGCGACGAGGCGTTCGGTGGCCCGCTCCTCGGCGCGGTTGAGCTGGTCGCCTCGGACTTCGACGACGAGCTTCAACAGGCGCTTGGCTTCGCCACGGTAGTGGGTGACAAGCTCGGCGTAGTCGGCTGCCGAGATCTTGCCGACGGCGTGTTCGTACTCGAGGTCCTTGAGGGTGCGCAGAACGGAGCGCTTCTGCTCTTCCTCGTTGGACGGAGCGACCAGGGTTAGGGCTTCATCGAGCGTGAGCTCGTTTGGCTTCATCAGAGCAAGCAAGCTCGAATACCCCAGGAAGACCGCAGCGGCGAGGGCGCCTGCGGCTAGGAGGAGGATGGCTGCCGGTAGCCCGAGCTCGAGCCCGACGATCACAGGTGCAGCCAGAGCGAGAGCGGCCAGAACCCAACGGGGGACCTGGAGCCGAGCTAGCGGCGAGGGAGGGGTCGCGGGTTTGCTCATGGACCGATGGCGGCAGCGGGAGCCGGTTCCGTCGTACGGGCAGGAGAGGGAGCGAGGGCGAGGATCAGGCCCAGCAGCGCGGCGGTCATGGCGGTGGTGACCGCACGTACGAAGCCCCACGCGCCGAGGCGTCGCACTTCGAGCTCGGACCAGAGGCTCACCGTAGCCCCGAGCACCATGATGGCGGCTCCGATCCAGACCCAACCCACCAACGGATTCACGAACAGCCCAAGGGTTGCGCGTTGGGAGGTCGAGTCGAGGGCGAGGAGCGAGACGTATAGGTCTTCGCGGAAACCGCGCCAGAGGCCGATCTCGGTGGTCGACTCGCGAGCGTAGACGAACTGTGCTGGCTCGATGATGCCCAAATAGTGTCCGCGCCGCGACACCGCGAGCGTGGCGTAGACCATACGTTTCTCGCGGTCCGCGTGCTGGGCCGGAGTGCAGGCGGGTGAACCCGGACAGGTCCGACTGCCGTCGTAGCGGAACGTGTACCCCGTGAGCGTGGCGGTCTCACCGGGCAGCAGGGTCACTTCACGATGAACGGACCAGGCGCTCCCCGCGAGCCCGACGAAGGCGGCGATCACGCCGAGGTGCACGATGTATCCGCCATAACGGCGTCGGTTCCGATCAACGAGCCGCAGCAACGCCACGGGGAGAGCTTCCGGCTTCGAGCGCTGTTCGGCGGCACTGCGGCGAGCACGTACACCACGGACGAACTCCTGCCCGATCACCACGGTGTTGAAGACCGCCAAGGCGATGGTGACCAACGGGTAGGCGGCGCTCGAGTACTGCATGACCACCCCGAGCGGGCCGGCAAAGGGCGCGTCCTCGAGGACGATCGCCGGCAAGCCAATGACAGGACCGAGGAGTACGTGCAGAAGGGCACCCGCAACGAGGCCGGCCAATGGCCAGCGGAAGGCGGCGCGAAGCGAATCGGGACTCGTCTTGCGCCAGCCGAAGAGAGGTGCGAGACCCATCAGGAGGAAGACCAGGAGCGCGAGGGGGGGTACCCAGAGGTTATAGTGGGGGGCCCCGAGCAGCAGCTTCTCGCCGAGGAGCGTCTCCGCGAAGAGCGGCACGAGGGTGGAGACGAGGACAAACAGCATCAACGCCACCAGGGCCCAGTTGTTGAGCACGAAGGCGGACTCCCGACTGAGGAGCGACTCGATCCGCGTCTGGGCGCGTAGGAGCGGCCAGCGCCAAGCGATGAGCGCGATGGTCGTCACGACGATGAGACCCATGAACCAGACGAAGTACTCGCCGATGCTCGACTGAGCGAAGGAGTGGACGCTCGCTATCATCCCCGAGCGGGTCATGAAGGTGCCGAGGATCGTGAGGAAGAAGGTGCCCGCGATGAGCACCACGTTCCACACCTTCAGCATGGCCCGTCGCTCCTGGATCATCGTGGAGTGGACGTAGGCGCTGGCCGTGAGCCAGGGCAGGAACGCGGCGTTCTCGACGGGATCCCAGTTCCACATCCCGCCCCAGCCGAGCTCTTCGTAAGCCCAGACCATGCCGAGGACGTTGCCGAGAGTGAGCAGCAGCCAGGCGGAGAGCATCCACTTGCGGATCGCGAGGATCCATTCGCTGTCGAGCCGGCCGGTGACGAGGGCAGCGACGGCGAACGCGAACGGCACGGTGCAGCCGACGAAGCCCGCGTAGAGGGCCGGGGGGTGGATGATCATCCACGGGTTGCGGAGCAGTGCGTTGAGCCCCTCACCATCGCGTCGCGCACCATCGAGGAAGGTCTGGAACGGATTGGCGGCGAAGATCATCAGCAACGCGAAGAAGGCGATGACCACCATCAGCGTTGCGATGACGTAGGGTTGCAGCGGTCGGTACCGACCTTTGAGCCAGTTCACGGCGACGGTGACGTTGGCGCTGGTGAGCAAGAGCCACCAGAGCAGTGAACCGTCCTGACCGCCCCAGAGGGCCGTCAAGAGGTAGACCCAGTGCGTCGAGCGGTCGCTGTAGCGAGCCACGTAGCGGATGCTGAAGTCGTGGGCCACGAAAGCGTAGCTCAGGAGCAAGACCCCCAACAGCACGAGGCACGAGGTTGCGTACGCGCCGAGCCGAGCCGCCACTAGCAGATGGGGACGGCCGGCGGCTGCGCGCAGTGCGACGGCGAAGGTATAGGACGCGCCGAGGAGGACGGCGCAGAGCACCGCGGCGCCGAAGTCCGCGAGCGTCAACGGTCCTTCTCCTAGGATGGGCAGCATCGATTCGGTCATGGCGCCTTGCTGCTGACGAGTGGCCAGTCGCTCTGCGAATATAGTGAAAAGTCGCAGACTGGCGAGCCAGCCGGGGCCCGCGACGCGAGCCGGGAGTTTTCGTCGTTGGTCCGCGGCAGGGTGACCCCATCAGCAACGGGGATCGGCGAACCAGCGCGGACGGCGGCGCCGGTCACGGCGTGACCCAGAAGTCAACGCGGGTGCAGGTCTGCCGCCGGACTGCCAAGAGAGGACCAGAGACTCAAGGCTCCTGGGACACGATGGTGCCGACGGGTCCGCCGAGGCAGACACGGCGGATGTTGCCGCGTGCCATCTTGAAGACACGGATCGGCAGGCCATTCTCACGACAGAGTGTCACCGCCGTGGAATCCATCACCCCGAGGTGGTCCGCCAGAAAGCGGTCGAAGGTCACCCGCTCGAGCAGTTGGGCGTCGGGGTGACGCACGGGATCGCGATCGTAGATGCCATCGACCTTGGTGGCCTTGAAGAGGGCGTCCGCGCGTATCTCCATCGCACGCAGGGCAGCCGCGGTATCGGTGGAAAAGTAGGGGTTGCCGGTGCCAGCGCCGAAGACGACCACGTGGCCCCGGTCGAGGTGGCGGATGGCGCGGCGTCGGATGTAGGGTTCGGCGACGTTGTTGATCTCGATCGCGGTCATGACGCGGGTGGCTACGCCGCATCGCTCGAGGGCATCTTGGAGGGCGAGGGAGTTGATGACCGTAGCGAGCATACCCATGTAGTCGCTTTGGGCGCGATCCATGCCGGCGCTGGCGCCACGGAGGCCCCGGAAGATGTTGCCGCCACCCACGACAATCCCGATCTGAACACCAGTCGCGTGGACCTCCGCGAGCTCCGACGCGGTGGCCTTGAGCACGGCGGTGTCGATGCCAGACCCGCCGTCCTTTCCAGCGAGGGCCTCGCCACTCAGCTTGATGACGACGCGCTTGTATTGGAGACTGGAGGCGCTTCCGGTGGTCACGGGGCCGAGTCGTAGCCCGGGGCTGTCGGTGGTGCAACGAGCATAGTCCCATCTGCGTCAGGGCGGCGAGCAATGTCGGCGGACGGTCGCGGCAATAACCGAACGGGTTTGGAGGCGAGCCGCCCGAGGACGGCGTGTGGGACGGAACGGCGGCGGGTCGCCTTCACCCTGGTGGTGGTAGGTTCGATGGGGTTGGGCATGGGGGGCTGTCGGTGTGGCGAGCAACCGCCCACCGGTTCGTCGGCGTTGCCGTCGGCCAGCGTGGGTGCCCTCGCGCCCGAGCTGGCGGGTCGTGTCCTGGCCAAGGTTGGGGATCGGTCCATCACCCTGGGTGACTACGTTGCTGCCCTCGAGCGGATGGATCGGTTCGAGCGTGTACGGTACCAGTCGCCGAAGCGCCGGCAGCAGCTGCTCGACGAGATGATCAATGTCGAGCTCTTGGCCGCGGAGGCACGGCGCCGGGGATTGGATCGCGATCCCGTCGTTCAGAACCGGATCGACCAGGTCCTCCGCGATCTCGTGTTGAGTGAGCTTCACGCCGGGCTGCCCGGTCCAGAGGCAATCCCCGAGGCGGAGGTTCGGGAGTACTACGCGGCGCATCGAGGGGATTTCTCGATTCCGGAGCGGCGTCGCCTCTCGGTCATCGTGCTCCCGAACCGGAAGGCAGCGGAGCAGGTCCTCGAGGCGGCACGCCAAGCCACCGCAGCGAGGTGGGGCGAACTCGTGCGCAAGCACTCCGTTCGCGAGGACCCACCGAGCGAGGGGGCGGACGGCTTGCTCGGTGACGTCGGCTTCGTCACCGTCCCTGGTGTCGAGTCGGATGTGGGCCCCGGGGAGGTCCCTGATGCCGTGCGCCGCGCGGGGTTCGGGATTGCGAGGCAGGGGGAGGTGTTCCCGGAGGTCATCGAGGCGAACGGGCAGGCCTTCATCGTGCGCCTCGTGACCAAGAACGTGGCGGGAACCCGGTCGTTCGCCGAGGCGGAGCGCTCGATCCGGGTTACCCTCGCCCAGCAACGAATCCGGGCTGCCGAGGAACGGTTCGAGCGACAGCTCCGAGAGCGCTTCGAGGTACAGGTGGATCGGGCGGCATTGGCGACGGTGCGCAGCGTACCGAGTGCGGCGCCCGCCACCCCATCGAGCGCCAGCGAGACGGGCCAAGGTGGCGATCGCCGGACCCCATGAGCCGGACCGAGCCGGACTGACTCGGCTCGAAGAGGTGGGCGATTGGCGCTGGCAGCTGCGGCACGCCGTCCGCACGGCGGCGGAGCTCGCTCGGGTGTTCGCGCTCAGCCCTGAAGAGCGGGCAGGGGCGCTGGTGGCGGAACGCTCGGGCTTCCCCATCCTGCTGACGCCACACGTGATCTCCCTCGCGGATCCGCGCGATCCGAATTGCCCGATCCGCCGGCAGTTCGTACCTGACCTCAGGGAGACCGTCGCAGTGCGCGGCGATCTGCGCGACCCGCTCGGGGAAGAGGAACACGAGGTGGCGCCGGGACTCGTGAGGCGCTACCCGGATCGAGCGCTGCTCCTGATGACCGACCGCTGTGCGAGCTACTGTCGTTTCTGCACGCGTAGCCGCTGGGTCGCGCGGGGGGGTGGTTCGCGTTCGCGGGAACGGCTCGGTCCTGCGCTGGCCTATCTCAGGGCACACCCCGAGGTGAAGGAGGTCATCCTCAGCGGGGGAGACCCCCTGGTGATGAGCACCGAGCGGCTGGTCGGCGTCGTGGCGCTCGTGCGGGACGTCCCGAGCGTCGAGACGATCCGCTTGGCGACGCGGGTGCTGTCACTGCTCCCGCAGCGCGTGACGGAGGACCTGGTGCGCGCGCTCCAGCCACACCACCCGATTTGGGTGATGACCCACTTCAACCACCCGGCGGAGCTCGGTCCCCTCGCCGAGGCGGCGTGCCGGCGGCTCGCAGATGGGGGGTTCCCCATGATGAATCAGACCGTTCTGCTCCGCGGAATCAACGATCGCGAGGAGGTGCTCACCGCGCTGTTCCGCCGGTTGATCCGGGAGCGAGTGCGGCCCTACTATCTGTTGCAGATGGACCCGGTACGCGGCACGGGCCACCTTCGGACGCCGGTCGAAACCGGCTGTCGTCTGTTGGGGGAGCTCCAGGGAAGGCTCTCCGGGATCGCGATCCCCCGGTTCGTCGTCGACACGCCGGGCGGCCACGGCAAGGTGCCGGTGGCGCCCGACTACGTCCTCTCGGCAGGTGAGGGCGTCACCCGATTTCTGGCGCCGGACGGGGTGGGGGTCGACTACATCGACCCCGTCGACCCAGAGTGAAAGGTCCAAGGCGACGGAGCGAGAAGAAGGCCAGGCAGGCCAAAGAAGCCCAAAGAAGCGAGGTGCGCTCGGCTGGACAGGACGAAGGATCCGCGGTAGGAGGCCCCCTTGCGTAACGAGGACGCGTGCGGGTCCGTCAACAGCGCATCTTGAACCCCGCCAGGCCCGGAAGGGAGCAACGGTAGAGAGAAGCGGGTGTGACGGGCCCTTCCCTCGTACGGGTCACACCCCGAACATCTCGACGACTGCGCCGTTGTGCGCCAGCGGCGCGTCGAGCGCGTAGTAGAGGAGCGTCTGCGCGACCTCGGCCGGAGTCATTCGGGGAGGAAAGTCAGAGCCGCGAAGCATCTCCGTGTCCACCGACCCCGGGAGCACCGCCAGGGTGATCACACCGGAGTCCGTGAGCTCTGCGGCGAGTGAGCGCATGAAGCCGACCAGGCCCCATTTGGACGCGTTGTAGGCCGCTCGCCGGGGAGTTCCGAGTGTCGCCGAGATGCTCGCGACGTGGATGATGCGTCCATGGCCGCGGCGCAGCATGGCGGGGAGGAAGGCGTTCGAGAGGAGCGCTGGCGCGCGGAGATTCACGGCGAGGTGCCGATCGAGTGTCGCGGGGGTGAGGTTCGCAACCGTACAGCTCTCGGCGATCGCGGCGTTGTTGACCAGGATTTCGGGATCACCGGCGCGCTCGCGGATGGTCGTGGCGGTGGCGATGATCGCCCCCGAATCCGCGAGGTCACACACCACTGGGAAGGCCTGGACCCGCTGGGCAGCCGCGGCTTCGCAGACCTGGGTGAGGGTGTGCAAGGAGCGTCCAACCAGGGCGAGGTCCACGCCGCGGGCAGCCAGTGCGAGCGCGGTTGCGCGCCCGATCCCTCGGCTGGCTCCGGTGATGACGGCAAGGCTCACGGCAGGGGAGGACCCTCGGGCTCGAGACGGATTGGATTGCCCGATCCCGCGAGGGCTCCGGCACGCGCCGTCACCACCACCCGCGCGTTGGTCTGCCGAGCTCCGCGACAGGTGAGACAAGTGTGAGTGAGCTCGATGCGACAGTACGCTCCTCGGGCGCCGGCGCTGTCCATCAACGCATCGACCACGTTCCGAGCCACCGCTTCCTGGAGGGTCAGACGCCGCGCCAAGGCGTCGACGAGGCGTGCAATCACGCCGATCCCGAGAAAAGCGTCTCCGGGGAGGTACGTCACCGTCGCCGCGCCGTGGGCGGGCAGGAGGTGGTGCGGACAGATGGTGGTGACGTGGATCCCTTGGACGGTGACCGGGTCGTCGGCAACGCGTCCCGTGCGCGCGCAGGTGCCGGACCGGATTAGGTCGCCGATGTCCACGGCGTAGCCGGCGAGCAACTCGTCCGCGAAGGCCGCGGTTACCCGCGCTGGAGTGGAGGCGAGCTCCGGATCTTGAGACGGGTCGTGACCCAAGGCTCGGAGGAAGTCTGCCAAGGCGCAGGCGGCGGCGGCGCGGTCGACCATTTTTGCCCTCTCGCGACCGCTAGTCGCGGTCGATGCTCCACAGGACTCCGACTGCATTCGCAATGGAGCCGTCGGGCTCCTCGATGGCCGTGCAGTCGTTGCAGCCAGCGGGAAACCGGTCCGGCGCGGGGCAGTTGGCGCAGCGATGGATCACGCGGCGGGCGCGCTCGAGCTCGACCAGGAGGCGTTCGAGCAGGAGCAGACGAGACCGCATGGAGGCGATTTGCTGCTCGAGCCGACCGAGGATATCCTGCGCGGCACCGCGCGGCGTGTCGCTCTTCTGCTTCGCGTCGAGCATCTCCCCGATTTCCTCGAGGGAGAACCCAGCGGCGCGGAGGTCGCTCACCAGGTGGAGCTTGCGAAGCTCGCTCGGGGGAAACAGCCGATGTCCCCCATCGGTGCGCTGAACGGGCCTGAGGAGCCCTGCCTCCTCATAGAACCGCACCGTACGTAACGTGTTGCTGGATAGCCGGGCCATGTCGCCGGTGGTCAGCAGTCCGTCCTTCCTTCGAAGCTGGGGTGAGTCGTGGTTGGGGTCGGAGGTCGACACGAGGGAAAATCCTGCGGCCAAGCTTAGGGACCGGCCAGGGGGGGGTCAAGCGGGGAGGGCCGACCGTCCGGCCCGGCGGGTGAGTTCGGTCCCTCAGCCAGGGACCGGAAATCCCGACGGCCGGCCAGTTTCGCGACCGAATATCCGACCCATCGAGATCCGGCTAACCGGTCTCCCCGCCCGCCCCACCGCGCGCCCCCCGTCCCTCCGGAGAGCCGGTGGCTCCGGCGAAGCCTGCTCCACTCCCCTCGCCAGTTCGGGGAGCTCGACAGTCGAGCACCCATCGACCGAGCACACAGAGGGCGGTCGCGTCCTCTTCAGCACTGCATTCTTGGACAACGCTCTGCTCCTTGCCCAGCGCGCATTCGAGTCCGTCGGCCGCGCAAGCTGCTGGCCCGTCGCGGGTTGCGAGGACATCCTCTTCGAGCGAGAGCACGGCATCGCGAACCTGTCCGCACGCGAGCACGTTCTCCGGTGGCTCCCCAACGTAGGGTACGGGCGCAGGGACCGTGTCGTCGCGGCAGGCGGAGAGGAGGAGGGAGGTCAAGACGAGCGAGAGGGCACGAGTTCGGGTCATCGGGTCGCCTGGTTGCGGCAATCGTTCCGATTGCCGTTCCGGGGGCTGTCGTACCCGATTTCTCCATCGGGCGACACCTCGAGGTAACCTGGGACCGAATCGCTCCGATCACTGGCCAGGCCAGATCAGGATGGCGGTCGCGGTGAGGAGGTAGTCGGCGATGAGGATGGCGATCGAGGTCACCACCACCGTGCGCGTGGTGCTGCTGCCGACACCCGCTGTCCCGCCTCGGGTCTTCATGCCGAAGTGACAGCCGACGAGGGCGATGATCGCGCCGAAGACGGGGGTCTTCATGAGGCCCTGGAGGTAGTCCTCGAGCCATACGGAGTTTACCCCGCTCCGCAGGAAGAAGCTCGAGGGGATGTGGAACTGGATGTCCGTTACCACCATGGCGCCGAGGAATCCGAGCACCATGGCGAAGGCACCCAGAACGGGCATCACGATGATGGATGCGATCAGGCGAGGCCAGACCAGCTTCTTCAAGGGATCAGCGCCCAGGGCGCGAACGGCGTCGATCTGCTCGGTTACGGCCATGGACCCGACTTCGGCTGCCATGCCGGCGCCGATCCGGCCACCAACGATCACCGCCGTGAGCGTGGGCGCGAGCTCACGTGCGAAACTCAGCGCGACGACGCGACCCGTGTATTCCATGCCGCCGAACTGCTTGAGGCCGTAGGCAAACTGCACGGCCATGACCATCCCGATGAACACGCTGGTGACGGCCACGATGCTGGTCGAGGCCACCCCGAGGACCTCCACCTGGTGGATGATCTCGCGCCCCTCGAAGGGGCGACGAAACCCGGCTCGGGTCGACTGCAGCGCCATCTCCGTGATCTCACCCATCTCCTGCAGGAACGAGACCAACCGCTGCCGCGTCCTGGCTATCAGAGGAGGCGGCGGTGGCGGTCCGAGGCGACTCGGTGGCAGCGAGGATGGACGGTCAGGTGGCTCGGGTCTCAGGGTCATGTCACTCGATCGTCGTGAAGCCTCTCACGAAGCGGTCGAAGGCCGCGAACGCGGAGGTATCCGTGCTCGGGTCCGCGATGAAGAGGAAGTCGTAGACGCAGCCGTCCTTCTTGAGCACGTAGACCGAGAAGCGACGCTCGACCCCGTCGAGCCGTGCCGTGACCACGGTGTGGAGGGCGGCGCGTCCGTCGAGAGCCAGCTTCTCCTGCGAGAGCAACGAGCGATCGGTGAAGACGAGGAAGAGGTGTTGGGTGAGCGCGGTCAGGGGGACATCATCACCGTCCTGCCCGCAGCGGCCGTTGACCGCGATCGTTGCTCGTGACTCGTCGTCGCGGAACGCGAGCCGCGTCTGGTCGAGCTCGATGGGACGCCAGGTGCTCGGGACGGCGCCGACGCGGAAGGCCACCTCCTGGTCCCGGTAGGTTTGGCCCTGCAGTCCGGGCTTCGAGCAGGCCGCGACCGCGACGAGGAGCGCGCCGGCCAGGAGGGTGGCAGCGCGGCGAGACGAGACCAGGAGCGCCATCGCGACGGCTGACCGTAGCACGGAGACGTGCCCGCGCGGGGAGGGCGACTTTCTCGTGGGTCCCCAGCTGGCCGATCCGTGAGCCCAACGAGCGGCGCCAGGCCGGCGAACGGGGATTCACACCCGACGAAGCCTGCGGCCGACCGCGGCGCGGGGCCGCTCCAGCTCGGCTGGCAGGGACCCCGGCGGTAGCAGTCCGGCGGTTGCCGACGTAGGTTCGGTCCGGTGTTCCTACCCCTGGCCGACATCAACCCGACCTTTCGGCGCCCCGCCGTGACCCATGGCCTCATCGTGGCCAACGTGACCGCGTGGGTGTGGCAGCTCCTGGCCATGAGCCGATGGGGTGAGCTCAAGGTGGTGTACGCGTATGGGCTCGTGCCCCTACGTCTCCTTCTCGATCTCGAAGGGGGCCTTTCGACGCTCATTACCAGCATGTTCATGCACGGGAGCACCGCGCACCTGGTCGGGAACATGCTCTTTTTGCACATCTTCGGGGACAACGTCGAAGAGGCGCTCGGAAGGCGACGATTTCTCGCGTTTTATCTCGGGTCCGGGCTGGTCGCGGGGCTCGCCCAGGTCGCGGTCGACCCGGCGAGCACGGTGCCGATGGTCGGCGCCTCGGGGGCCGTCGCGGGCGTGCTCGGCGCCTACCTGGTCCTGCACCCGAGAGCGCCGATCCTGGTGCTCAACACCTTTCTTCTGCCCTGGCCTCTGCTGACGTTCCCGGCCTGGCTCGCGATTGGGATGTGGTTTCTGCTGAACCTTCTCGGCGGGTTCGCGTCCTTGGGCATGGGCCATGGGGCTGGCGTGGCCCATTTCGCTCATCTTGGGGGATTTGCCGCGGGGCTGGTGGCGATTCGCCTCTGCATGGCTGGCCGATCGTGCCGTCCGGTCGACCCATGGGCGGGGTGGCGGCCTCCCCCTCGCCCCCAGGGGAGGCGATTTCGGATCGATTCGGAAGGGGTCCTCCAGGATCCGAGGGAGCCTCCCGACGGGCGCGGTCTGCGTTGATGGGAGGGCCCTGCCGGTGCCGCTGGTTGGATGGCGAGTCTCACCTGGATGGGATCTGGCAGCACGCCCACGGCGCGCCTGGCCTGGCTCGGCGGCCAGGGGATCGACGAGCTCTGAGCTAGCGGGGGAACCAGGTCCACGAGCGCCCGCTCGGTGATCATGGCACGCCACCGATGCGAGCAGGGGGTGCTGTGATAGCGTCGGCGCGTGACAGAACGCGGACCCTTCAAGCTCTATAATACCCTCTCCCGGAAGCTCGAGGAGTTCGTCGGTCGAAAGCCAGGCAAGGCAGGGATCTACTGCTGCGGCCCGACCGTGTACGACGTCCCGCACGCGGGGCACGCGCGCGCGGCTGTCGCCTTTGACGTCCTGGTTCGGCACCTGCGCGCCCGTGGCCTCGAGGTCACCTACGTACGGAACGTGACCGACATCGACGACAAGATCCTCGCTCGAGCGAAAGACAACGGGGAGGCGCCGCTCGAGCTGTCACGGCGCATGGAGGCGATCTACCGAGAGCGCATGGCTACGGTCGGTTGTCTCGCCCCGGATCGCGAGCCCCGCGTGAGCGAGCACCTCGACGAGGTGGTCGCGCTCGTCGAGCAGCTGATCGCGGCTGGCCGCGGCTATGTCTGCGAGATGCCTGGTGGTACGCGGGACGTGTATTTCTCGGTCAGGAGCTTCCCGGGTTACGGCAAGCTCTCGCGACGCCGGATCGACGAGCTCATGGTCGGGGCGCGAGTCGCTCGCGATGAGGCCAAGCAGGACCCGCTCGATTTCGCGCTCTGGAAGGGGGTCCCCGACGACGAGTGGGGTTGGCCGAGCCCGTGGGGGCGAGGTCGGCCGGGTTGGCACATCGAATGCTCCGCGATGAGCACGGCGTACCTCGGCTACGGCTTCGATATCCACGCCGGGGGAATGGACCTCATTTTCCCGCACCACGAGAACGAGATCGCGCAGAGCGAGGGTGCCCACGCTGCCCACGCTGGGGAAGAGCCCTGGGTGCACTACTGGATGCACAACGGCTTCGTGAACGTGGACAAGGAGAAGATGGGCAAGTCGCTCGGCAACTTCGTCACCGTGGACGACGTCTTGGCGCGCAACGACGCCGAGGCCTTCCGATGGTTCCTGTTGACGGTGCAATACCGCGGACCCATCCAGTTCGATACGGAGAAGGTCGAGGACGGGCGCGTGATCTTCCCCGGGATCGACGAGGCAGAGTCTCGGGTGGACTACGTGTACGCGACCATGGAGCGCCTGCGGGAACTGGTGGAGATGGGGGTGACCGTTCCCATGAAGGTTGCCCCCGAGCTCCTGCAGCAGAAGGAGGCGGTCGAGCGGGCGATACTCGAGGCAGGTGCCGCTCTCGACGACGACCTCAACACGCCCGTCGCCCTGGCGGTGCTGGGCGAGCTAGCGCGGATCGGCAACGAGATCTGTGACGTGGCCCAGAAGCGTAGGAAGGACGCGGCCTTCGTCGGAGCGGCGGCGCTCGCGGCGCGCGCGGCCGCGAAGGGGATCGAGCAGGTGGCGCGGGAGCTCGGCCTGCTGCAGGCGACGCCGGCCGAGCATCGGGCGCGCTGCACGGCACGACGGCTCGGTCTCCGCGGCCTCGACGAGGCAACGGTGCAGGCGAAGGTCGACCAACGCACGGCTGCCCGCAGAGCGAAGGATTTTGCTCGGTCCGACGCGATCCGCAACGAGCTCGCCGCGGTGGGCGTGACCGTTCGCGATGGACCCGCCGGCACCGAATGGACCATCGCGCCGTAGGGGAAGCAGCTCCGACGCCGCAGAAACGCCGGCCCCGCCGGTGGCGAAGCGCAGCTACCCCTCAGACGCCGATGAACAGCCGGTGGGCGAAGTTGCGCTCGAGCCGGGCACGGAGCACTTTGTCGGCGGCGGTCTCGATGTCGTACTCGACGCGCTTGAACTCGAAGATCTTTCGGTCCGAATCGTAGAGGATGTAACTGGCGCGGTTGTCGTAGTCGCGCGGTTGGCCAACGGAACCGACGCTACAGATGTACTTCTTCCCCGCTTCGAGATCGAAATCCACCGGCGGCAGCTCCTCCACGGTCGTCGAAGTGAGCGCGAAGACCTTGCAGAGGTGGGAGTGGCCGATCAAGGTGAGCGGAGCTAGCCGATCGTACATCGGGAGGCATTCCCGCGCCTGCTCCGGGGCGAAGATGTACTCGAACTCCTCGAGCCGCACCGGCGAGCCGTGGCAGAGCTGGACCCCAGCCGCGTCGAGCATGATCTGGTAGGGGAGCGCTTTGAGCCAGTCCATGTTGTCGCGGCTGAGCCACTTTGCATGGAGGTCGAGGGCCTGGCGGGCGGCCTCGTAGTAGTAGGAGTAGTCCATCCGTCCGGCGACCGCCGCGTCGTGGTTTCCGAGCACCGTTGCCTTGCAGGTGGCGCGGACCAAGTCGGCGCATTCGTTGGGGGAGCCGCCGTAACCTACCGTGTCGCCGAGGCAGTAGAAGGCGTCGATGTCCTCTTGCTTGAAGGCCTCGACCACGGCGCTCAACGCTTCGTAGTTGGCGTGTACGTCACTGAGGATGCCGAGGCGCATAAAGGAACCAGAACGATAACACGGGTGACGGGGGGAGGGGGGTCGTCATCCTAGCACCGGATCGTGCCCTTTCGGGGACAGGCTTCCGGAACATCTGTGGTCTGGGGGTTCGCACGAGCGGAGCTGGCGAGGGGGCGATGCGCTCGAACGGCGGATGGTCCGTTCAGCTTGCGCTCTCCGCGGTGAGGTGTTGACCTGGGGAGGGTGCGGAGTTGCCCGGCCGGTCGCGGAGCCCCTCCCTTCCGGGGGCGTTCCTCGCGGTCGTCCCGGAGCGAGCGTGGGAGGGGCGGTGCGGGAGCCGCAAGTAGGGACCTTGAAGCCTCGCGACCCCCGGTCCGGTTCGGTATACCAGTCGCATGCCCGACTCGAAGCCCCACCAGCAGCCGCCGACCGCTTCCGAAGCCCATGGGCATGCCGCCGAGGAGGAGGTGCTCGCGGGTGGGTCGGCGGCGGTCGTGGACGCGGGCCAGCCATCGGAAGTGGCGGAGCTTGTTGCGGCGCTGCGCGAATACGTGTGGCGGGTGGTGGGCATTGCCGTGGACGGGACCCCGGAGACGCTTCCGTTGGTGGACCACTACGTGGAGCTGGTGCGTGCGGAGCGGGAGAAGCGGCCGGAGATCCTGGACCTCGTGGTCGTGGCGCTGGGTGCCTATTTTGGGGAGGTCCTGCGGCGTCAGATCGGGGGATTCTGGCACCTGCCCTCGGCGGACGTGTTCCGTTGGCGTGTCTGCAGCCGACGCGTGCTGGTCGCGGTGAACCCCGTGGGCGTAGCGTATGATGTCCTCTACCAAGGGGCCGAGCACGATGGTCCGTCGGCGGAGGTGGAGCTGTCTACTGCGGATCGGAACCGGGTGGCGCCGCGCCTGGCGGCGCTGCCCGGCGTGACCGAGCGCGAGTACTATCTCCTCTCCACCCGGGTCGAGGTGATCGAGATCATCATCGATGCTCTGTCGGCGTTCCATGCCGGGAACGAGGCGGACTTCGACCTCGATTGGGAGGACTTTGCTGACCTCGTCAAGACGGACTGATCACCAGTCCGGGAGACAGCCGCGTCAGTCGCTGGGAGGGCCACCGGCGGCGGGGGCGGTGCCATGTCTCGCTTCGCCCGGCACCCCGACCTGGCCACCGGCGGCGGGGGCTGAACCGAGGAAGTCGATCCAGCGGATCGCATAGCTTCCGGGGCGGAGGCTCGCCAAGGTGAGGGTGTGGTGGGGTGCCAGATACGCGACCGGAATGCCATCGAGCAGAGCGAAGCTCGGGACGTCGGCGTGGTTGGTGAGGTGGAGGCCAGGGGTCGATGGTCCCGCGTCCTTCCCGGGCGGGGCGTCGCGTTTGTGGAGGGCGCGCAGGTCGCTGGCGCCGAGGAGGGTGCGAGATTCGGCGAGCGGGAGCAGGTCCGCCTTGAAATGGGGGGCTCTCGGGGGTGTGCGGATGAGCTCGACGTCGAGCTCGGTGAGACGTTGGAGCGAGGTGACCTCGAAGGAAACGCGGCCGCCGTCCGTCCACACGTAGTCGGCCCGGAGTGGAACGAGCTCCGGCGCGCAGGCAGGGCTCTGAGGCTCTCCGCTCGCGAGCTCGATGAGGAAGCGGCAGAGCATCAGGCCGCCAGCTGCGGAGCCAGCGATGTAGGCTTGCGTGAGGGTGAGTCGGCCGAGGTCGGTGCCGAGGACGAGCGTCGTGGTCTGGTGTCCGAACGCCGAGCCCGCCTTTGGATTCGAGATGGTCGCCTGGCCGAGGGCAAGGACATCGGCGCGCCCTTCGTTGAGGAAGGCCCGTAGGGTACCGGGCTGAAGCACGCGATAGCTGCGCTGGTCGGGCCAGACCACGACATGACCGAAGCGGTCGGCGCGAGCGCGGATCTCGACGCCGCTCGCGACGGCGAAGGTCGAGCTTGCGACCACGAGGCGCAGTCGCCCTGCGGGACTCAAGGTGGCGAGCACTCGTCGCTCGGTGCGTTCCGCCAGCTGCGCCATCACTTGGGGATCGCAATCGGGCGACGCCAAGGGGGAGCTGGTCGGCCAGACGAAGCGCGCCGCCAAGGCGATCGCCGGCACCAGATCCCGCGCCAGCACTGGATCGGGGTCGACGGGGGCATCCTCACGCAGGGGACGGGGCGGGGGCAAGGATGCGCTCGTGCTCGCGCTCGGCAACGGGAGCCTGGGGAAGGGCGCGCTGAGGAAGGGTGCGAGAGAGGCGTCCGTCCCGGCATCGAAGCGGCGGGCGGTCACGAGGGGCGCGGGGAGAATGCTCGCGTTCGGGCTGGGCGCTTCGGTGCTGGGCACCGGCAAGGGCGGCGGTGGTTCGGTCGTGCAGCTCGCGCTCGCGCCCACGAGCAAGAGGAGCCAGGCGGAGATCCCGAGCGACCGCATCGTCCTCCCCATCACGATGTTGCGGAGGTGCGGGCGCGACCGATGAGGTCGTCGATGGAGAGCCCGCGGTGCTCGCAGAAGGCGCGAATGCCCTGAGCGACCGTGAGCGGGGCGACCGGATCGCTGAAGCTCGCCGTGCCAACCTGGACCGCGTGCGCTCCCGCGAGGAGGAACTGGAGCGCGTCCGCGGCGGTGGCGATGCCGCCGATGGCGATCACCGGGATGTCGACGAGTCCCACCAGATCCCAGACGATCCGCAGCGCGATGGGGCGGATCGCCGGTCCGCTGAGGCCGCCAGTGCGGTTCGCCAAGCGAACGCACATGCGCTCCGGGTCGATGGCCATGCCGCGGATGGTGTTGATGGCGGTCAAGGCGTCGGCCCCGGCGTCCTGGCAGGCACGAGCGACGGCGGCGAGGTCGGCGGCCTCCGGGCTCATCTTGACCCACAGTGGGAGGCGGGTGGCGGCGCGGACCGCAGCGGTGACCTCGCCGCTCAGGTGCGGGTCGCGGCCGAACTCGATGCCGCCGGTCTTGACGTTTGGACAGGAGACATTGAGCTCGATCGCATGGATGCCCGGTTCGCGGTCGAGGCGGTTCGCCAGCGTGACGAAGTCGTCGATGGAGCTGGCGAAGATGTTGGCGATCACCGTGACGCCGCGCTCCCTCAGGAGGGGCAGCTTCTCGGTGCAGAATGCCTCGACCCCGACATTCGCCAGGCCGATCGCGTTGAGCATCCCGGCGGGGGTTTCGCAGATGCGGGGGGGAGGGTTGCCCGGGCGGGGCGCGAGACTAAGCCCTTTGGTGCAGATCCCGCCGAGGTCCTCGATGTCGAAGAAGGGCGCGAACTCGAGGCCGTAGCCGAAGGTGCCCGAGGCGGTGAGCACGGGGTTCTTCAGGGTGAGGCTGCCGACCCTGACCGCTTGGTGAGTCACCGAGCACCTCTCTGGCTAGTGGGGGGGTACCAGGCGATCCGTCTCGCGTCGAGGCAGGGACCCTCCTGGCAGGCGTAGAGATAGCCGCCGCTGACCGCAGGGACCGGGCAGCCGAGGCACACCCCGAAGCCGCACGCCATCGGGGCCTCGAGGGACACCTGGCAGGGAACGTCGCGAGCGAACGTCGCGTCAGCCACGGCGGCCATCATACGATCGGGGCCGCAGGTGAAGACCTCGGACTCGGGGGTGAGGAGGTCATCGAGGACATCGGTGACCCGACCACGTAGACCACGCGAGCCGTCCTCCGTGGTGATGTGGACCTCGGCGACCTCCTCGAGGTCGTCGGAGAACGGGAGGTCGCGCGAGGTCCGACCACCGTAGATCGCGAGGGGTCGCCGTCCCGAGCTCGCGAGCTCCCGAGCGAGAAAGAGCAGGGGTGCGATGCCGACGCCGCCCGCGACGAGGAGCGGTTGGCGTGCCGGGTGGGGGCCCCTCCAACCGCGACCGAGCGGACCCGTGAGCGAGAAGAGCTCGCCGGGTTCGGCCCTTCCCATGCGGAGGGTGCCCTCACCAACCACCTTGAGGAGGATCTCCGGGGTGGTGCCGCCGGTGAGCAGGCTCATCGGACGAGGCAGGAGCGGCGAGTTGCCCCAGGTGGTCGCGCGGACCATGACGAACTGGCCGGGGTCGGCCGGGAGCCCGTCCGGCACTTCGAAGCTCAGCACATGGTAGGCGTTCCCCACGCTCTCGCGACGGAGCAGCGGGACCCTCAGGTGACGATACTGATTGCTCGGGGCGGACGGCGGGTGAGAGGGGGTCATGGGTGGAGCTCGGGGCGACTCGCAAAGGAGAGAGACATCTCGAGGGCGTCCTCGCCGTCGGCGTAGTAGCGTCGTCGGACGTTGTAGGCGGCGAAGCCAGCCGCCGCGTAGAGGCGGATCGCCGTCTCGTTTTTGGCGCGCACTTCGAGCAAGGCAAGGCGGAGGTTCCGCGCTGCTCCGGCGGCGAGCGCCGTCGCTATCAGCGTGGTGCCGACTCCACGCCGTCGGTGTTCGGGCCGGGTGACGACGTCTATCACGTGGAGCTCGTCGGCGGCGATCCATGCGAGCAATAGCCCGGCAGCGCGGGTGTCGTCGGGGCAGAACGCCAGCCACAGGCGGGCAAAGGAGCGGGAGAGCTCGTCCGGCACGTTGACCTCCACGCGGGTGGCACGGACGAGCTCCTCGGCCGCCATCTGCTCGGCCGTGGTGGCGAGGACCACGCGCGGAGAGATCGCAGCGCTCACTGACGCATGCATCGGCACCGGCGTGATAGCACGCTTCGACGGCGGACGGGACGGGAACGGCGAGCCGTCGTCGGCCGCTCTTGGTCAGCCCGGGCCGGTAGCCCACGGAGTCGAGCAGGAGCTGGTGAGAGGCGGCGGCAGGTTCGGGGTCGGCGCGGGCGAGCCAGCAGCCTACTCGGTCGCCACGCGGATGCGCAGCTCCGCGAGCTGCTGAGGACTCACCGGGCTCGGCGCGTTGCTCATCAGATCGGTCCCCTTCTGGGTCTTGGGGAACGCAATGACGTCGCGAATCCCGGTGGCGCCGGTGAGCAGCATCGCGAGGCGATCCATCCCGAGCGCGATGCCGCCGTGTGGGGGCGCCCCGTAGCGGAGGGCCGAGAGGAGAAAGCCGAATTTCTCCTGGGCCTCCCCGTCGGAGATGCCGAGCGCAGTGAAGACCCGCTGTTGCACCTCCGGATCGTGGAGGCGGATGGAACCACCCGCGATCTCGAAGCCGTTGAGGACCAGGTCGTATCGGTAGCAGAGCACCTTCCCCGGGTCCCTCTCGATGAGATCGACATGGTCGTCGTGGGGGCGCGTGAAGGCGTGGTGAGCCGCAGCCCAGCGCTTGGCCTCTTCGTCGTACTCGAAGAGCGGTGGATCCACGACCCAGAGGAAATTCCACTGTCCGCCGTGCCCGACCTCCGGGATGAGCTTGATCTGCTTGGCGACATGTACCCGCAGGTTGGCGAGCACGGTGTGGACGAGGGATGCCTTGCCGGACTGGAAGACGAGGATGTCGCCCTCCTGAGCCCCGGTCAGGGCGTTGATCGCCGCCCGGAATTCGGGGGTGATGGATTTCGATAAGGGCGATTGGGTGAAGGTACCATCAGCGGCGACCTTGGCACGGGCGACGCCCACCGCACCCATGCTCTTGGCGACCTGCTCGAGCTTCTCCCCGTCGGGGCGGGTGAACTTGGCGCTCGCGGGGATGACGAAGGCCTTGACGATCTCGGCGGGGAGATCGCGCCGGTAGGCGCCGCTGCGGAACTTCTCGGCGATGGGCGCGAAGAACGGTACGCCGCCGCCGCCGTGTTCGATCACGAGATCGGTGAGATCGAAGTGACGGAGATCGAAGCGGAGATCCGGCTTGTCATTTCCATACCGCGTCATCGCGTCATCGAAACGAAGGTGGGGGAAGTGGCCATCGGGATAGAGCTCACGCAGGTCGACCCCGAGCGCTGCCTTCCAGATGGCGAAGACGAGGCCTTCGACGAGGGTGAAGAGGTCGTCCTGATTGATGAAGCTTAGCTCGATGTCGATCTGGGTGAACTCGGGCTGGCGATCGAGGCGGAGATCTTCGTCGCGGAAGCAACGGACGATCTGGAAGTAGCGGTCGTAGCCAGCGACCATGAAGAGCTGCTTGAAGATCTGGGGGCTCTCTGCGAGTGCGTAGAACGTGCCTGGGTGGAGCCGCGACGGGACGAGGAAGTTACGGGCACCGCCTGGCGTGTACTTGACCATGAAGGGCGTCTCGAGCTCGAGGCACCCCTGGCCGGCCAGGTAGTTTCGCGCAGCCTGGTTCATCTCGTGGCGGACTGTCAGGGCGCGCTGGAGGGGTTGGCGGCGCAAATCAAGGTAGCGATGCTCGAGGCGGACCTCCTCGCGAGTGTCGAGCTGATCGGCGATCTCGAACGGCGGGGTCTCGGCGCGGTTGAAGACCGTGGCCTCGAGTACCTCGATCTCGATCTCGCCGGTCACGAGGTTCGGGTTGCGGGCGCTGACCATCTTCTGCTCTTTCGAGCTCCATTGCTCGCCCCGCGCTCGAACTCGCCCCCGGATACCGATGACCCACTCGCTGCGCATCGCTTCGGCGAGGGAGTGGGCCTCCGCGCCGACGGTCGGATCAAAGACGATCTGGGTGATACCGCCGCGATCTCGGAGGTCGATGAAGATCAGAGAGCCGTGGTCGCGACGACTGGCCACCCAGCCGAACAGGACCACCTCATGACCAACGTCGGCAGTACGGAGCGCTCCACAGTCATGGGTTCGCTTGAGCTCGTCGATGAAGCGCGCCAAGGCCAGGCTCCTCTCTGCGGTAAGGGTCGGTCGCGGCTGATAGCGCGGGTCTGGGGGTAGTACAACCAGTCGAGGTTGGAGCTCGTTTTCCAGGGTTCGGGCGCACCGCGCGTCCACTCCCGGTCGGTGGGGCGTCCCCCCGGGGAGAGAAGCAAGGAAGTGGCCAGAATCCTGGGGTCGTGGCAACGAACCGGGGATGAACGCTGCCCGGAAGCCGGAGGGCGCGCGATGGCTCGAGTCGAGTGCTGCCTGGCTGGCGTTTGCCGTGCCGGTCGTGCTGGGGCTTCTTCGCAGCGAGGGGCAGAGCGCGTGGACGGGGGATCTCGGGATGGTGCGGGTTCTCGGACTCGAGCCGATCGGGGGCGAGGGCGTGGTAACGAGCATCCTCGGGCAGTTGGTGGTCGTCCTGCCCCTGGGAGGGCGGTGGCTCAGAGTCGCCATGCTCGGGGCGGTGGCGACAGGCTTCGCGAGCCTCGCGCTCTTCGAGATCGTGCGGAGGCTGCTTCGGGCCAACGCCACCACGCCCGTGCTAAGCGTGGCGCTGGCGCTGGCGGCGAGCGCGACGAGCACTCTTACCCCAGCGTGGCAGGTGGCTGCCAGCAAGGTGGGGAGCGGCGCGGTGGCGGTGGCACTCGGGCTCGGCGTGCTGGCGGTCGCCACGGTGGCGATGGTTCCGGAGGGAACGGGCGCAGCCGATGTGCGGCGGTGGTTCCTCGTGGGGCTTCTCGGCGCGCTGACACCCTTCGAGTGTCGTTGGGTGGCAGTGGAGTTGGCGGTCGGGGCGGTGGCGGCGCTGGCGGCTCATGCCGGGTACCCCCACCGGGGTGCGTTGGTGGCCTGTTCGGCAGGGGCGGTCGGGGCGGCTCTGGTGGCGCTCGGTCTAGTGGTTGGTCGCGCGGCTTCTCCAAACACGTCACTTGACCTCGGCGCCGTGTTGGCGACGACCGGTGGGTGGCGGCTTGGTCTGAACGATCAGCCGGTGGGCGGGTTCGCGGCCTGGCAGGGGGAGGTTGGGTTGGTGCCAGTGGTGGTGGCAGGCTTCGGTCTGCTGTGGGGGCTCTGGTGCCGCAAGACTCGACCCGTCGTGGTGGCGTTCGGCGTTTTTCTCCTGGCGGATGTCGTCGTCACTCGATTCGATCCCGTCGCTCTCACCGATCCCCGCACCCCGCTTCGCCTTGGAGCCGTGGCTGCGGTTGCCGCGCTGGGGGGGCTCGGTGTCCAAACCGCAGTGGTCGGTCTGAAGCGAGCGAAGCTCCCGTTCGCCCGAGCCGCCGCCCTGCTGCTGGTGGTGCTCGACTTTACCTTCGCTCTGGCAGCCGCGGAGGACGCCAGCTTCTCCGAGCCAGACCGGGAGGCTGAGGCCACGGAGATCTGGACCGACGAGGCGTTTGGGGGCCTCCCGACGCGAGCGGTCGTGCTCGTCCGCCAGGAAGCGGTGGCGTATCGCCTCCGCGCCGCGGCGCTCGTGCGGGGGGAACGGCCGGATCTCGTCGTAGTACCGATGGCGTCGCTGGACCAGCGAGGTACTGCGCGCCGTCTACTCCAGGAGGAGCCCGCGTTCGCGGGGCTGTTGCGCGACGTCGCCATGCAAGGGCAGCCCGGGGAGTACTCGATGTCCACCCTGGCGGATGGGCGGCCCCTCTACGTGGAGGTCGATCCGGCGTGGGACCCGCGGATGTTCGCGCACCTGTCCCCGGGGGCAATGTGGTTGCGCTTCTCACCTCACGCCGTCGGTCGATCCGACCGGGTTCTGGGGGTGAAGGCGGCGATGCGGTCGATCGAACGGGTGCTGGCCGCGACGGAAGGGGCGGGCCAAGTCGCCACTGCGCCGACGCGGCACGTGGCCAGTCGATCCATCCGAGAACAGGCGGCGGTGCTGCTCTTTCTGGGTGATCACGGCTCTGCCGCTGGCCTGCTCGAGCCGTTGCGGAGCGACGTGGCGACGGATCCCCTCGCTGCAGCGATCGCTGCTCGAGCCGCGGGGCGTTGCAAGGGACCGGTGGACATCGCGGCATTGGTCCCGTAATTGGAGTGAGGTGACGGTAGCGAGGATCGGGGACGTTGCTGCCGCGCCGTCCAGACATGAGCACGCGTAGCAGCCGTTCGTCAGCACCGCCCAACCAAGCTCGGTTGGCCAGGCTCCTCGTCGTGCGCGGGCCGCAGGCGGGGCGTCGCGTCGGGATCGAGGGGTCGCTGCTGGTGGGCCGGAGTCACGAGGTGCAACTTCAGATCGACGACGGAGAGATCTCGCGGCGTCATGCCCGCATCTTCTACGATCCAGAGCACGGCTTCATGGTCGAGGACCTCGCGAGCCGAAATGGCACCCATGTGCGAGGGGTGGCCATCACCCGAGCTCCGATCGCCTTCGGGGAGGAGATCACGCTCGGGAGTCAGGTGGTGCTTCGCCTCGTGCAACGCGATGCCGGGGAAGACCAGGCGCTTGAGCAGCAGCGGCTGGTGGCGGTCGGGCGGCTCGCCGCGGGGATCGCCCACGACGTAGGGAACATGATGGGCGCAGTCGCGAGCAACGTGGACTTCCTGCGCGCGTTGCCGCCGGGGTCCGTCCTGGGCGACGCGGAGATCCGCGAATCGCTCGCGGACATCTTCCTCGCTGCCACTCGGGCGTCGGACCTGATGCGCAGCATCATCGGGTTCGCCCGCGGGCACGGGCGGGGGCGGGAGATCGTGGATCTCTCGGCGCTAGCCAGCGAAGTGCTTCGTCTGCTTCGTCACGTTCTCGGGCGCGGTGTCAATGTCGAAACCGACATCGAACCCGGAGTGATGGTGCTGGGCGATCGGTGCGAGCTGCATCAGGTCGTGATGAACCTGTGCCTGAACGCGCGGGACGCGATGCCCGATGGGGGCACGCTCGGCGTGACGGTGACGATGGTGGCGGCGAGCGGGCGTGCGCTGGACTCGGGCGCGCTCGAAGCATCGTTGGTTGTTCGCGACACGGGCATCGGCATGTCGGCGGCGACGCAGGCGCGGATCTTCGAGCCGTTCTTCAGCACCAAGGGCGAGGGGCTCGGGTTCGGGCTTGGCCTGGCGACCGTACGCGACGTAGTGCGGGCGCACGGAGGCGTGGTCAAGGTCGAGTCGACCCTGGGTCGAGGCAGCACCTTCCAGGTGATCTTGCCCGCCCGCCTGGGACATCCGCGGGAGGCGTGGGTCGCGGCGACGCTGGAGGGCGATGCTGCCAAGGAGCAGATCGCGGGGATGGAGGGCGCGGTCATCCTCGTGGCCGACGATGAGGCGGTCGTCCAGCGCAGCATGGCGCGCCTCCTGCGCCACGCGGGATTCGAGGTGGTGCTCGCGAGCAGCGGTCGGGAGGCGGTCGAACGCTATTCTTCGCTGCCGCAGGCGCCGAGTCTGGTGTTGCTCGATCTGGACATGCCGGGGTGGAGCGGGGAGGAGACGCTGGAGGCATTGGTGGCGCGCGACCATTCCGCGCGGGTGGTCATCATGTCCGGGGATCCGGATCGGGCCAGTCTCGTGCGCGGAGCCGTGGGTACGATCGAGAAGCCGTGCGACGCGCGGACGTTGATCGAGAGTGTCCGGAACGGGATGGTGGTCAAGCTGACGGAGGGAACCACCCGTGAGAGGTGACGCGGGGTGTCGACCCGCCTGGCCGCGCGGTGTTCGGGGCCGCACCGTAGACCGTGGACCTAACCTCGCCGGGTGCCCGGCTTCTTGGTGACCCGGCGGAGACGTTTGCCTGGGCGGCGGGGCCCCCCACCGAGGGTTGGGCGTTGGGGGCCGTGGGCGCGCGCACGCGGGCGTCGGTCATTGGACGGGCCGCCATCCCGGCGGCTCTGGTTCGGAGGTTGGTTGCGATCGCGTTGGAGCAGGCGTTTCCCTTCGCCCTTGCGGCCGCGCTGGCCAAGCTTCGAACGCACCCGGTCGATCGCGTCTGCCGGCGGCTGCCGCCGGGCGTACACGGTGCGCCGCACCAGGGAAACGTCCTCGATTTCGACGGTTACGGTGTCGCCGAGCGCGATGCTGTCCCCGGAGCGGAGCCCCACGACGGCGAGGTCGTCCTCGGTGGGCTCGTAGTGATCTGGACCCATGGAATCGAGCCGCACGAAGACATCGACGAACGGATCGGCGATGTTGCAGTAGATGCCGCTCCCGGTGATCCCGGTCACCGAGGCCGTGAAGACTTCGCCGAGCCGCCCTTGCATGTAGATCGCCCGGTAGAGGTCGGTGATCTCGCGCTCGAGCTCGGCGGCAGCTCGTTCGCGGGCGGTGGCCTGGGTGGCCTTCGCACGCAGCGCCTCGATGGCCGCGGGGTTCGCGTCAGGGCGCTCGCCGCGCAAGCAGCGCTTGACGGCCCGGTGGACCTCGAGGTCTGGGTATCGGCGGATCGGGGAGGTGAAATGGAGGTAGGCAGGGGACGCCAGTCCGAAGTGGCCGACGTTGTCCACGTCGTACTGCGCCTGCTTGAGCGAGCGCAGCAGCAACATGTTGAGGACCTTGCGGCGGGGATGCTCCGCGATCGCA
The DNA here is from genome assembly GCA_016933275.1 of Polyangiaceae bacterium. GTDB lineage: Bacteria > Myxococcota_A > Polyangia > Polyangiales > Polyangiaceae > JAFGBI01. Next base: position 75,354 of record JAFGBI010000111.1, read on the forward strand.
GAGAGCCAGCGAGAGACTCCCTTGGGCTCCAGCATCTCCTCGAGGTCGAAGGGTGTGCCGAGGGTGTCGCAGACGTCGGCGAGGCGCTCGAGCTTCTGCTCGTCGGGGGGGGCATGGACGCGAAAGATCGTGGGCGCTTCATGTTCACCGAGGAAACGCGCGACGAGTTCGTTCGCCAGCAGCATGAGCTCCTCGACCAGCTGGTACGCCCGCTTCAGGCCCTCGCTCTCTGTCCGTTGCACGATCGCGGTCGGCATGCCGTCAGGATCGTCGAGGCGGATCCTGGCCTCGGGGAGATCGAGGTCGAGGGCGCCGCGCCGGAGACGGGCGCGGCGGAGCTTGCGCGCGACCTCGGCGGTGGTGGTCAGGCCGTCGCGGAGGTCGTTGGCGCGAGGTTCGGAGGGAGCGTCGGGATCGAGGCCGAGGGCTCGAGCGACGCCACCGTAGGTGAGCCTCCCTGCGGAGCGCATCACGCCCTCGACGATCTCGAAGCGCTCGACCCGGACCTCGCGATCGAGGTCTGCGATGACGCAGAGGCACGGGCGGTCGACGTCCGGCAAGAGGGAGCAGGCATCTGCCGAGAGCTCGGGGGGGAGCATGGGGAGGGCGCGGTCAGGCAAGTAGATGCTCGTGCTGCGGGCGAGGGCCTCGGCGTCGAGGGCGCTGCCGGGCGTGACGTACTCGCTCACGTCGGCGATTGCGATCCAGACTCGATAGCCGTGGTCGGTGCGGATCGCCCACACCGCGTCGTCATGATCCCGGGCATCGTCGGGGTCGATGGTGGGCAGCGGCAGACCCGTGAGATCCTCGCGGCCGTCCACTGACGCCGGGAGCCCCCTGGCACGAATGGCGGCGGACTCGCTCCGGGCCGCCGCGGAGTGCTCCTCGCCGAGCGCCTCTCGGATGAGGATCTTCCGGACCTCGGTCAGGGGATGGCCGGGCGGGCCGAGCGCGGCGAGGAGGGTGCCGACGGGGTGCTCGTCCGGGAGCTCTGGGAACCGGGTGATGGTCACCACGGCGGCGGTCCCGTCCGGGGCCTCGTCGTTGTCGAGGTGGACCGTGATCGGGCCGCGGATACGGGTGTCGTCCGGCTCGAGCCACGCAGTCCTGCCACGGCGTCGGAGGAGGCCGGCCACCCGCGGGGAGCGCCGCGCGACCACGCGCTCGATGCGGCCTTCGATGCCGCGCGACGTTCGGGTCAGCGGGATCACCTCGACGCGGTCGCCGTGGAGCGCGGCGCCGATTCCGTCCGGGGCAACATACACGTCGTCGTGACCGGGGGCGGTGACGAACCCGAAGCCGCGAGGATTGACGGCCAGGCTGCCTTCCCAGGAGGGGGAGCGGCTACTCTGGTCGGCGGCAGCACGGAAGCGGGAGCCCGGGAGCCGACGAACGCTGCCGTCGAGACAGAGGACGTCTAGCAGCTCGAGGAGGCGAGGATACGCCGCGTCGCCGACCTTGAGCCGAGTGCCTATCTCGCGGGCGTGGAGCGCGCGTCCGGCGTCGAGGAGGCAACGAACGACATCGCCACGGGAAGGAAGAGAGGTCATCGAGATCGAGGTCGTCATAGCCTAGATGGGGGCAGCGGTCGCGTGGCGATGTCCGTTGGGGTGTCTCACCGGGAGAGCCGGCGGGGATCTGCGCGTGACGGGGGCCACGATCCCGCCTATACGGGGGATTCGTGCGCGACCGGATCTTGCTTCTGCTGCTCCGCCTGAGCGTGCTCGTGGCGTTGGTGGCAAGCTCGGCATTGCTCTTCGACTACCTCGGTGGTGACGCGGCGTACTGCGGCACGGTGGGGTGCCTGCGGGTGCGAAGGTATGGCTTCGTAGGCGGGCGAATCCCGGTGCCGGGCATCGGGATCGTGGCATTTCTGGTGCTCTATGCGCTGACGTTGGCGCGTCGTCTCCCGGGCGTTGCTCGGCTGGGCAACACCGTCGCCATCGCGGGGGCCATCATCGGGGGCCTGCTCCTCCTCCATCAGGGTATGGTCGTGGGCGCCTTCTGCACGTGGTGTGCGGTCACGGACGTGGCTGCGCTGGTCGCGGGCGGCGCCGCCGGCGGCCTGCTGGTGCTGGAGCGGGCCCGGGAGGGGCGGATGGTTCCGGTGGCGGCGGCGATGCGTCCGGAGGCCCCGGAGGATCCGCTGCGCCCTGGGGCTTGGGTGGTCCTCGGTCTGTTCGCGGTGGCGCTCCCCTTGATCTGGCCGCTGGTGCGGCTGGAGCCGCCGGTTCCGGGGGCCATTCGAGCGTACTACTTGCCCGGGAAGATCAACGTGATCGAGCTCTCGGACTTCGAATGTGGCCCCTGCCGAACCCTGCATCCGCGGCTCACCCTGCTGCTCAAGGAGTACGGCGACCGGGCGCACCACGTGCGGCTGCACGCACCCCTCGAGGGGCACGCCCATTCCTTCGAGGCGGCGACGGCCGCCGTCTGCGCGGAACAGCAGGATTGCGGGGAGGGCATGGCGAACGCGCTGTTCAGCGCGACACCCATCGACGCCGACGAGATCGACCGCCTCGCCGCGGCGCTCGGGGTCGACCAGGAGGCGTTCCAGGAGTGCCGCAGCGATCCGGACACCGTGGCGCAGGTGCGGAGCGAGCGGGCGCTCCTGGAGCTCGGAGGGATGCCGATGACCCCGAAGCTCTACGTGGGTGGCGCCCGGATCGTGGGTGCCCAATCCGATCTCGTACTCCGGGACGCGTTCGAGCGAGCGGCGCGGGGCCACGATCGGCGGGGCATCCCTCCGCTGCTGTTCGGGGGCCTGGTGGCGGTGGCGGCGGCCATGACCGTCATCATCGGATTGCCCCGGCGCCGCCGTCGGAGCGCCGCGGCACCCAGCGGGTAGCGAGCGAAGGCGGCCCCGGCCGTCCGCGGCGCGCGCACGAGCGTTGCTCGGGTCCTGCCGGCGAGGCGTGGGGTCACCTTTTATTGCCGATCGGGCCGGGAGCGGGAGCGGGAGCGGCTGTTGGGATGCGGGAAGAGGGGCTGGCCTGGGAAGCTGTCCTGCCAGTGGCTGCTAGAGCACCGATCACGTTGCCGACAGCAACGGCGCCACTGGAAACGCATCCGTGCATGGCGAGGATGCGTTTCCAGCGGCGCCTCT
>JAFGBI010000112.1 GCA_016933275.1 Polyangiaceae bacterium
CGGCGCCAATTCGAGCACGACGGGCGCGGAGAAGGCCGAAGGCTGCGAGGAGTACGGCATGGCGAACTAGGAGGCGCGAAATCCAGGCTGAGTCGAGGGCATGACCGGTCCGCCCGCATCCGGTAGAGTCGCGGAAACGGCATGGGGGTCCTCGAGCTCGCCGACAGAACACGGATCACGCTGGCCGCGCGGACCTTGGTGGGGCGTTCGCGTCGGTGCTTGGTCCGCATCGAGCACCCCCTGGTGAGCGGCGAGCACGCGGCGATCGTTTGGTCCTCGGAGACCTCGGGTTGGTTCGTGAGAGACCTCGGCAGCACCAACGGGACGCTCGTCGGGACCCAACGGCTCTCGACGACCACCAAGGCTCCGCTGCGGCCGGGAGCCCGGCTCGTGTTCGGGGAGAGCGAATGCTCGCTGGCCTCCGATGGGCCCCCGGTGACTCGAGCCCTGTGCCCCGAGGACGGGCGGTCGATTGGAGAAGACGACGACGGAGTCCTCCTTCTTTCGAGCGATCCCGTGCAGCTGGTCGTTCCGCAGGGGGACGGCTGGGTGCTCGATTCCGCGGGGACGCCGGTGCGGACGGTTCGAGACCAGGAAGTGGTCGAGGCGGCGGGCGCCCAGTGGGTGCTCGAGCTGTGCCCGCCGTCCGACACATCGATCGATAGCACCAAGCGCGTGCAGGCCATCTGGCTGCACGACACCACCCTACGATTTATCGTGAGCCGCGATGGTGAGCACGTGACGATGCAGCTAGTCAGGAGCAGCGAGCAGGTGATCGACGTTCCGGAGTACAGCCACCAGCAGGTGCTGCTCACCTTGGCCCGGGAGCGCCTGAACGACGAACGCAATGGGCTGCCAGTCGCGGAGGCCGGGTGGATCTACCATGATGATCTCCAACGTGTCCTCGGCATGAGTCGGCAGCGGGTGAACACCGATCTGCACCGCGCTCGCCGGGTGCTCGAGAGCCATGGAGTGGCTCGCGCGCAGGACATCGTGGAGCGTCGCCTGCAAACCCAGCAGCTTCGCATCGGGGTACGACGGCTCGAGATCGACCCCGGCTGACGGTGCGCGCGCCGAGAGGGCGTGCGGCGGGGCCGCGCCGGCCACCCGTGGATGGGGGCGCCACCGACGGGGAGGGTGCCAGGACGGTTGACCGCCGGGGGGAGCCACCGAAGAGCCCGTCGAGCGCATCGAGATCGTGATGGGGAGCGCCGCGGATCGCGCCGTGGAGGTAGAGAACGGCCCCACCGCCCTGGTGGTTCTCCGGATCCTGCTCTGCACATCGACGACGCCCTCCTCGTGGCGGCGCGGATCGACCACGACCGGCTCGGCGCGCCCGACCGCGTCGGCCGGTCCACCCACACCCGCACGGCGGACCGCCTCACCCAGCGGCAGCCGTGGAACGGCGAGAGGGAACCGCCCCTGCCGGGCGCGATCGGAGCGGCCGGCAGGGGTAGGGAGGCGTAGACTCGACCCATGGTGCGGCGCGCTGCCGGGCTCCTGCTCGCCCTCGCCCTCTCCGGTTGCGTGGGCTTCTGGCGTGGTCCCCGGTGTCGTGACCGGCCGCTCCCACACGCCGAGCGCGAGGCGGTCAAGGCAGCGGTCGAGGCAGCGGCCGCGCCGGCGCCCCCGCATGCGGACTACGCCGCGCTCCTCCCTTTCCGCAGCTACTTCCGCCTCGACCGCGTCGGGCCGCTCGCCCACCATTTCGCCGCCTACTTCGCCTGCGTCGAGCGGAACGTCGAGATCTACGCGGTGACCCGGGATCCGCGCACGGGCGCGGCCCTCGTCGAGCTCGAGCGGGGGATGTGGGGACCGGTCACGATCCCGAGCGCGCGCGACGTCACCCCACCGCCTGCCGCCGCGCGCGCGCTCGGCGAGGCGGTGCGCCGGCGGGTGGACCGGGAGCACCGCCACGAGCGGCGGCTGATGCTCTCGTACCTCGGTGAGTACCGCCTCGTGTTCTTCAGCGAGCTGGTCCCCGGGGGGATGCCGGGGGATCCGACGCAGCGGGGCGTGGTGCGAATGAGCGCCGAGCTCCACGCCAGCGCCGGGCTCGACCGGCTGGTGAACGAGCGCATCCCCTTCGAGGGCGGCGTGACCCTGCTCTGCTGGGAGGGGTGGGGCACCTGCGGCCGGGTGCCGCGGTGGTTCGACCTCGAGCCGGATGAACGGGACGGCGCCTCCCTCACGGGCACGCTGCTGCGCTCCTCGGAGCGCTCGCCGCCGCTCGAGCGGGAGCGCCGGCGCTTGCTCGCGGCCGCGCTCGCCGCCGCGCGCGAGGCGGAGGGTGGAGCGCCACCGCGGCCCTTGGGCTCGCTCGCGGCGCAGCGCGCGCCGCTGTTGCCCCCCGATCTCGAGCAGCGGCTACACTACGGCTTCACCCTCTACGCGCGACCCGCCGACGGTCGCCACGATCGGCAGGAGCAGGCCGACGTGGGAGTCTGGCTCTCCCTCCGAGAGGCGGCCTTCGGCGTGGCGCGGGGCCACGGCGCGGCGCGGATCGCGGGGCTGGGCGTGACCCTCGCCGCCGAGCTCGCCGCGGACGAGCCGCTCGGCGCGGACGCCGCGGGTGAGCGGGAGGTGCCGATGACGCTCCGGCTGCGGCTGGGCGACGAACGGGGGGTCGTGCGCTCGGTCGCGGTGCCGCTGCACCAGCGGCTCCTGGTGGGGAACGGGCAGGCCGGGGTGCTCCGGTTCGGGCCGCCGACGGGCAAAGACCCCCCAGCCAACCCCATCCCCGACGAGCAGCGCCACCAGGCACTGCCGGGACACGGCGCATTTCGCGCCATCGACGCCTATTTCTTCTCGGGGACCTAGAGCAGCAATCAGGTTGATTGCTGCGTCAGATCAACAACCTAGAGCACCGGACCGGCAGCAGACCTCTCCAGTGGCAGCGGTGGAAACGCGTCCTCGCCTGACACGGGTGGGTTTTCAGCAGCGCCGTCGCTGTTGTGGACCTGGATCGGTGCCGTGGGCGATCGACGAGCCCGGGACGCGAATCGGCCGCGGGCCCTTCGCCCTGTCCGCTCTGCTCGAAGTCCTCATTTCCGACGGGTTGCGCTATCCTGGCGGGATGCGCCGCCGTGGCTCTTGGATCCTCGCGTTGCGGGCCGGGATCGGGCTCTCCATGGCCGGCTGCCACCCGCCGCATCCGGACGCCGATCGCTCGGCGCAGAGAGCGCCCCTTGCCGTCGACGTGTCGGCGCGCACCGACGATGATCCGTCGGTCGAGGAGCCCCCGCCCGGCCCGACGGCAGCGATCGACCTCGCGCGGGTCCTGCCGTCGGACACCATGTTCTTCATCGGCTTCCGGGATCTCTTCGCTGCGGAGGATGCGGCCGGCCGCGAGGAGCTCTTGGCTCGCTTCGCGAGCGAACGCCGCGAGCTCGCCGAGGCGTCGCGCAGATACGTCGGCTGCGACATGACCGTACCCGAAGAGGTCGCGGCCCTCGGGCTCGCCCCCCACGGTCCGGCCGGCTACGCCAGCATCGACGGCCACCATTCCACGGAGGTCCTCCTGTTCACGGTCGCGGCTTCGCGCACCCTGCGCGCGCGGCTGCTCGGATCGGCAGAGACTCCCTTCACCGTCGAACGGCTCGGCGGGGTCGAGGTCTATCATGGGCCATCCAACTCCGACTTCGATGTCATCACGGATCGAGGCGTGGCGATCTTCCTGCCCGAGGGACGCCGCAGGGGCGAGCTGGCGCAGCGTCTGAAGAAGCACGGTCCGCTCGAACGGCTCGATCGCGCCCCGTCTTTCCAGGCAGCCCTCGCCGAGCTCCCGAGCGACGCCGATGCGGTGCTCTTCGCGGATGTCCTGCGCTCTCAAGACGGAGACTCCCCGGAGGCTCGTCTCCTCCAAGGACTCGAGGGGATCGGGGCAACGGCGCAGTTGGCTGCCGATCACGTGGAGGCCGACATCACCGTCGTGCTGAAGCCGCACGCGCCGCTCCGCGAGCTCACCGCCACGCTCCGCCCTCCGCCGCCGGGGGTCTCCGCGCTCGAGCACTTCGGCGCGCAGCCGCCGGTGATGGCGCTCGACCTCTCGGTCGACCCCGAAGCGGCGTTTGCGGTGACGAGAGACCTCCTCAACCGCTCCTCGGCGCTCGACGACCGCCTCGCGACGATCTTCGCCTCGGCGCGCGAGCTCGTCACGCACGCGACGGGGGAGCTCGGCGTGATGTGTCGACCGGCGCTCGTGACGACCCCGCCGCGCGACGAGTCGGCCGCCTTCCTACCAACGCGGTGTGACGGCACCGTCGTGCTCGGCCTTCGCGATCCCGCCTCCACCCGGCGCATGCTCGAGCGGCTCGCGCGGTCCAGGGGCGGCGACCTGCTCACCCGATCGGGGCAGGACTTCGCCGGCAAGGGACCGTTCGATGGCTACCGCTTCGCCATCCGGGGGCGGACGCTCGTGATCACGGAGGACGTCGCGGGTCTGACGGCGCTCGGGCAACGCTGGCCCGACACCGCGAGCTGGACCTGGTCACGAGGGAGCGAGCGCGCGCCGATCGAGTTTCGGCTGGAGCTCGACCGACTCCTCCGCGAGTTCGACGATGACGGCATCGTCTGGCACGAACCGATGGAACTTCGCCTGGGGGGTCCGGGCGAGCCGGCGGCTGCCCGCGCGAAGCGTCGCGAGCTCGAACGGCTGGTGGCCGAACGGCATCGGCTCGAGCGTGCTCGGGCGGTGGAGGCGGCACGCATGCGTCTGGAAGCCGCGCGCGCGGTCGGGTCAGCGACCGTCGCGTTCTCTCCCACGCGCGCCGGACTGCGCGGTCACGCGACCGTCCGTCCCGGAGCCGCGTCCTTCGGAGCGACGTGGCTCGCGTTCGCGGACGCCATCTCGACCGTGCGCGTGGCTCGCGAGCGAGACAGCGAGTCGCTGCGATCCCTGCAGGCGCGGATCGACGAGCTCGCGCTCGAGATCGAGACGATGCTGTCCCAGACCCCGTGACGCGGTGGCTGCCCCATTCGACCCAGCGATGTCTCGCGAATGCCAGAGCGATGCTGGTGCGACAGCTAGCCAGAGGTAGAGCAAGTGATGATGGTTCATCCGCTCCACGACCCCAGGTTTCATCACGCGCTCGCCTGACGCGGGAAAGGCCCGCAACCCAAGCACGACGGCGGATCGTGCCCGCGCTGGATTCCTCTTTGGCGGGGGCGGCGAGCCCTCCCCCACATCGGCCGCGACACCCAACCTCCCCCTCCTCGCCGCCTGATGAGCGGCGGGCGCCTCCGGCGCCGATCTACGCCGCTGCCGAAGATCCGCGCGTGCCGCGCGGATCTTTGGGCCTAGAAGATCAGGTGAGTCAAGCTGGCGCTCGCACGCCCGAGGGCGGTGCGAGTCCGAGGCCTGCCAACACGAAACGCGACGTACCCAAACTCGAGGAGATCCGAGCGATGCGAAACCAGAACCCCTCCTTCAACGCGCGGCGTGCACGCCTGCGGCGAATGGGCGTGGGGCTCGCGCTCGGCTTGGCGCCCACCCGGCTCGGCTGGACACAGGAGAACCCCCCGGGCGCGGCCACGGCTGCCGGCCCCGACGCCACCGCGAGCGGGGCGACGCCTGCCGCCAGCGCGACGGCACCCGCCGCCGGCGCGACGGCACCCGCCGCCGGCGCGATGACACCCACCACCAGCTCGGAGGCACCCTCGGCGGCAACGGAGCCAACCGCCGTGGCGAGCCCCGCGATCGGTCGAACGCCACCGGCCGCGGCCGGTCCTGACCCACGGTGGCCGACGACCGATGAGCCGTCGGCGGTCCCGTCACCAGCCCCGCCACCCGCCACCCGACCGGAGGCAGATCCGGCGGAGGAGCACCCGAGTCGGATCCAGCTCGCGGCCGAGCTCGGCTTCCTCGTGGCGCTCCATCACACCGTGCAGTTCTCGCAGGATGGAACGCGGATCGACTACGTCGACGAAGCCGGGCAAGACGTGCTGTTTCCGTTCGGTCGCCTCTCGGCGGTGGTCCGCTTGCGGGAGCGCACGGCGGTGACCTTGCTGTATCAGCCCCTCAAGCTCGTGACCCAGGAGGTGGCGTCGCGCGATCTGGTGGTCGATGACGAGGTCTTCGCGGCGGGGACGCCGATGGCGTTCACGTATGGCTTCCCCTTCTGGCGTGCCGGCGTCGCCCGGGATGTGCTGCGCGCTCCGCGGCGCGCCCTCTGGCTCGGGGCCGCGCTCCAGATCCGCGATGCCACCATCGAGTTTGCTACGCTGGACGGGACCCAGCTCGTGTCCAGGCGGAACGTCGGGCCGGTGCCGCTCCTCAGCGCGAAGGGACGGACCGCCTTCCGGTGCGGAGCGTTCTTCGAGGCGGAGGTCGATGGCTTCTACGCCCCCATCAAGTACATCAACGGCGCCGACACCGACGTGGAAGGCGCGATCCTCGACCTCAGCGTTCGCGCCGGGATCCCGACCGGGAAAGCCGGGGAGGCATTCCTCAACCTCCGCTATCTCGGCGGCGGGGCCTCCAGCACGGGCAACGACGACAGCGCAGGCGATGGCTACACCAGAAACTGGCTACACTTCCTCACGCTGTCGCTGGGAGGGCGGCTCAACGGTTTTTGAGCAGCGATAGTCGGGTACGTTCCCCGAAGCCCATGGCAAGCCAAGCGTTTTCGTCCCGACGGGTCTCTCGATCGATGCCTGCACCACCCGCCCTGAAGACCGGGTCCCTGCTCGTCGCCGCCACCCTCGCCCTCGGTTGCGCGCCGCGCGGCGCGACGCCGGACGTCACCAGCCCGACAGCCCCACCGAGCAAGGGCTCTGCAACCGCGGCCAGCGCGCCGGCCACGCCGGCCGCCTCCACCGTGGGGAGCGCAGCCCCGGCGGGCGATGGTCGCTGCGGAGCGCTCGACTGCCGGCTCTTCGCCACCCCAGCGGCGGCCTTCGCCGAGGTGATCGCCCAGGGGCCGCTCGTGCTCGGCATCGGCGAAACCCACGCCCAGCAGGGAAGCGGCGGGATCCCGTCAGCTACGACTCGCTTCACCAACGACCTCTTGCCGCTCGTTGGCGGAAAGGCGTCGGATCTCATCCTCGAACTCTGGGTAGCGGACGGCAGCTGCGGCCAGCGGGAGCAGGAGGTCGCCAAGGCCCAGCAGCCGGTCACCGAGCCCCAGCGCGAGTCGAACCAGAACGAGTTCGTGACGCTCGGCAACCGTGCCCACGAGCTCGGCCTGCGACCCCACGTGCTTCGCCCAAGCTGTGAGGAGTACGAGCGGATCGCCGCCGGAGGACCAGACGGGGTCGCCGAGATGCTCACCATGATCGCGCGGCAGACCGAGGCGTTGATCGCCGCCACCTTGAAGCGAAACCGGACCCAGAAGACCGAGAAGATGATCGTCGCCTATGGCGGCGCCATGCACAACGACCTCGTGCCTCGCGAGGGACACGAGACCTGGAGCTTCGGCCCGAGTGTTTCGAGACACACGGCGGGGCGCTACATCGAGCTTGACCTCATCGTTCCGGAGTTCATCAAGGACACGGAGATCTGGCGAGCGCTGCCCTGGCACGCGAGCTTCGATCCCAACGCACATCCGGACCAGGCAACCCTATTCCGGCTCCGGCCAGCGTCATACGTGCTGATCTTCCCGCGGACGCCAGCGGCCCCGAGCCCATAGCCCCGGCCGCACCGGATCGCGGTTGGGTCGCGCAGCTGTCTCACCTGGACCCACCAGAGCCCCCGCCCAATCGGTTCCAGGTGCCCCAGCTCCTGGATCCTGCGCGGCAGTCTGGCGGGGTGACGCTCCAGACTCCCCGATTGTCGCGGTTTGGATCGAACGGGACTCGATTCTTGCACCGGTCACGAAAGGGGCAGCAGAGGCGCGCGCTACCGGAAGACACCGCGGTTGCAGGGGAGAGGGCTCGCCTGCCAAGATCAGGTACTGCCTGCTCCAGCGTCGGCAGTTTGCTCCTTGGCTTGGTCGGAGGCCCTGATGCACCCTCGTTGCTCGCTTCTCTTCCTCTCGGTTCTCTTCGGTGGCCTGCCGCTAGGCATCGCCTGCTCGAAGGGCGATGATGGTGCCCCGATGCCGTTCGGGGGCGCGGCGGCCACCGGCGCCACCACGGGGGGCGACCAGCCGGTCGCGGGCGGAATGGGTGGCAACGGGGCCATGCCGGCGGGCGGCACCAACCCCATCACGGACTGCCCGCAGCCGACCGTCGCGCTCGTCGGCAACGCGGCGGGAGATCCCAGGAGCATCGCCAACAACCTCGTCAACGAGGGGGGTTGGGTCAGCGGCAACGCACACGGGATCCAGGGCGCGTTCTACGCGTACGGTGACGGCGTCCAATGCTCGCCCCCCGCGGGCAACCCCTGCGATGCGCGCGGCTGTCACGTGGCCGGGAACATCATCGTCGACGACACGTACGCGGCGTGGGGCTGCGGCGTCGGGCTCCAGCTCAACGCCACCTGCGAAGGTGTGCTGAGCGCGTACGGTGGAGCGGCGAAGTGCTTTGACCTCACGTTGGCGGGGAACCCCGACGGCGCCCCGGTCCGCATTGGCTTCACACCGAGGGCGGACATGGGTAGCTCCGTGGCCCCCTTCTACACGCTGCCGAGCTTCACGAACGGCTGGAGCGGTACCGTTTGCACGAGCGACGCCTCCTGCCCGGCCTGGGCGGTCGACCAGGGGTGCGTCGAGACCGACTCCCCCTACGCCATCCAGATCCAGATCGCTGGCGGCGAGAACGACGGGGTCGCGGATATCGCCCTCGTTGGGCTCGTCCCGAGAGAGAGCGGGGTTGGCGGCACTGGCGGGGGTGGTACCGGTGGAGGCGGGAGCGGAGGCACCCCGCCCACGGGAGGCACGCCGCCGGTCACGGTGACCTGCCCGAGCACCACCGGTGCTGCTCAGTTCGGCAGCACCTGCGACACCCTCGGCACGGTGAAGAACGGGAGCCGAACCTACATGCTCCAGAACAACATCTGGAACACCTCGGGGAGCGGCCAGTGCGTCACCGGGAGAGAGCACGGAGAATACGTCGGGTTCGAGATCACGTCGGCGGACCACCGAGCCAACGGCGACGCGCCGGCGGCCTATCCCTCGCTCGTGAAGGGTTGGCACTGGGGTCCCCAGACGGACGACTTCCAGTCGGGTCGCCAGCTCTCGTCGATTGGCAGCATCGATACCCTGTGGTGCTTCACCCCGCCATCGAACGGGAAGTACAACGTCTCCTACGACATGTGGCTCCACCCTTCGAATCCCAATCTCGGGAATGCCGATCCGGCGGGGGGTATGGAGATGATGGTCTGGGTCGCGCGAGGCCCCGAGACCGCCAGCTTCGGGGACGCTCCCTTCCCGATCGGGAGCGGCGACGGGGCGGTGGATCGCTTCCAGCACCTGGGCGCGTGGTGGCGCGTCTACAAGGGCACGGCGGGGTCCTGGACGGTCGTCTCGTACATGCGGGAGACGAACACGACATCGGTCGAGCTCGACCTCAAGTACTTCATGAGCGACGCCATCACCCGGGGCTACCTCACGCAGAACTGGTACCTCCTGGGCGTCGAGGCCGGCTTCGAGATCTGGGAAGGCGGCCAGGGCGCGCGTTCGGACTCGTACCGGGTCGAGATCGACTGAGGACCGACGGACCCGTTCCAGCATCGGTACCGGTCCGCGGCACACCCACGGCCAGGGGGTGACAATGAGCGCTGCGCGGCCGAGAAACGGCGACCAGCGCGGGGGCCTTGACCTCCCCCGCCGAGACCGGTACCCCCGGGGGCCCTTTCCCTGGAGGACCACGTGGGTGCTCTCGCCGGACCGTTGACCGTCGCCAAGTTCACCGTGAGAGGTGAGCTGACCGATGACTTTCACACCACCTTCCTGAAGGCGATCCGCCACCGCGCCTTCAAGCCCCTCACCCCCGATGAGGAGGCGGAGGAGCGCATCGGCTGGTGCGCCGTTGGCAGCCCGCTCGACGCCGAGCTCTCGCACGACGCGGTATTCTACAATTCCTACCTGAACCTCGGGCTCCGCATCGACAAGTGGCGCCTCCCCGCCACGCTCCTCAAGGCGGAGCTCAACGACGCGATCGCCGAGCGCCTCCAGAAGACCGGCAAGGAGCGCCTGGGCAAGACCGAGAAGGACGAGCTCAAGGATCGCATCGCGACCCGCCTGAAGAAGCGCATCCTGCCCTCCATGCGTCACTTCGATCTCGTCTGGAACCTCGACTCGATGGTCCTCTGGTTCTGGAGCCAGAGCCAGAAGACGCAGGAGCAGCTCTCGGTCCTGTTCGAGCAGACCTTCGGACTCGAGCTAGTGCTACACAGTCCCTACGTCGCGGCCACCGCGCTCGACCTCACCGAATCCGAGGCTCAGGCCCTGTCCACCGTGGAGGCGACCCCGTTCCACGCCGCCAAGAAGGCGGAGCGGGAGCGGGCCCGCGACAAGACGCGCGCGGAGGACCGAGCGCAAGCGGAAGAGGAGGAGTGAGCCGTGGACCTCGTCGATCGCATCGAGACCTCTCGCTTCCTCGGTAGCGAATTTCTCACCTGGTTGTGGTTCAAGATCGAGCTCTTCGAAGGGACCTTCGATATCGGCGAGCTCGGGAGCACGGAGGTGTGGTTCGACACCGCGATGGCCCTCGTCGGCTGGGTGGACGAAGGGGAGAAGATCACCCTGCGCGGGACGGCCCCGAGCAGCACCCCCGAGGCCGCGGAGGCCCTGCGGCAGGGCAAGGTCCCGCACAAGGCCAGCCTGCGGATGGTGGTGGGAGGCAACGAGGAGTACGTCTTCACCTTCAACGCGCGGGCGTTCAGCGTGTCCGGAGTGAAGATCCCTGCCATCCTCACGGAAGCCGCCGAGGAGCAGTTCTACGAGCGGATGCGCCTGCTCGAGCAGCTCGACGAGTTGATCGTCTCCCTTTACGACGAGTTCGTGCTGCTCAGGCTGTCGCCCCTCTGGGACGGTGAGGTCGCACCGGCAATGCGCGAGTGGGTGCGGGGCAAGGAGTCCCTCACCCCCCGTTCGTACGCGGGACTCGTCCAGCGCGCCCTCGCGCAACGCGACGCCGGAGCCCGCAAGAAGCGCAAATGAGGGTTCCCCGCTCCCGCGCCGGATGGGCCCTCGAGCGGCAGCGGTGGGGATCGTTCACTCGACGTCGGGAAGGCGTCCGGCACCGGGACTCGGGCCAGGGCTCGGCGGAGCAGCGGGAGGGGCCGTCGATTCGGCTGGCTCGGGGGGCGGTGCCGGCGGAACCGGCGGCGTGACGGGGACGGGCGGCGGTTCCGGCGGGGCTGCCGGCGGGGCGGCCCGCGAGGGTGACGCAACGGGCCGTGGCCAGGGTTGGGTTTCGGACGGTCCAGCGCCCGTGGGAGCAGAACACGGGATCGCGGGGCGAGGTCCCGGGTCCACCGGCTCCCGACCGGCAGGCGAAGCCGGCGGGGGCGAGGCCGGGGTCGCGGGAGGTCTGGCCGCGTCGTCCTCCGGCGGCGATTGGACCGTGCAGGCCCGGTAGCGTTCGGCGACATCGGCGCAGTCCTCTTCGGCAAGGCGGCGCGATGCCGGCAGCACTGCGGGCACGATCCGGTCCCATCGCCACGCCAGCGCACCCCCGAGGTGAAGCACGGCGTCGGCGTCCCCGATGTCACCCACGGAGGCCACGACGGCCTTGAAGACGAAGCTTACGCGATCACTCAGGTGGAGATCGAAGAAGACCCCCCCGCGCGCGGAGAAGCCGCCGCCGAACTCGAGGGACGCGGACTCCGCGAAGAGATCGGCCGCCGTGGTCGAGTCGAGCCTCACGTCACCCGTGTCGAGGTCCACGAACCGGCCGTAGTCGGCGTAGTCGAGCGTGACCGGTTGAAAGCGCGAATCGAGGTTCAGGCTCGGCGCGGCCTCGGCGAAGGGAGTGATGGTCACCGCCTCCGTGGGCGAGAGCGGTAGGGCGAGGGCGGTGAGGAGGGGTGCCGTCATGTAGTTGACCTCGCCGCTGATGAGAGCGGCGGGCGCCACACCCAGCGACCACCCCAAACCCACGCGTGGGACACCGTTCTCGTGGCGACCCATGAGCGGCCAGACGAAGACGGCCGCGCCGGTCCCGCTCACACCGTAGAAGCGCCGCGATCCCTCGCGCATCCCCACGTAGTGGGCGCCGAACTGCGCACTCAGGGTCCCCCGCGTGGAGCTGAAGTTCGCGAAAGCCCCGAGGTCCGTGCTGCCGCCGTCCTGGCGGAGCCCAGTGAGCCCCCCCAACACCACGCTGGAGGCCCGGGCGTCCCAGACGGAAACCGCCATCGGATGGGTGCCGGGCTCGGCGGATGTCCGCGTGGTCAGGGTGAGAAACCCTGCCGAGAGAGCGATACCGAACCCGAGCCGCCCGTGGAGTCGTGCCATCTGTTGGGACAAAACGGCCGCCATCGCGAGCGGTTAGGCCCAAGCTCGCGAGGTTTGCGCGTTCGCTCGCCACGACCGGCGAGCGACGACCGCCAGGGTCGGACTCCCGCGCGTGGGATTGAAGCGGTAGCCCGGCCACGCATGGCCCGAAGGCCGAACCGAGGTTCGGCACCCGCCTCCCCTATCGCCGAGGGACCCGTTCTCCCAGGAGCGGAAAGCTGCGGGACTGGGATCGCGCAGCCGTCGCAGGGTATGATGCGGGCACCATGAGCCTGTCGCGCGAGCAGATACTGGAGATCACCCGCGAGGCTTTGGTGAGACACGCGCGTGGGACCGTCAAGGTCACCGAAGACACGGAGCTCGTCGCGGATCTCGGGGTCGATTCCCTCGGCGTCATGGAGGCCTTGGTAGAGGTCGAGGACCGGTTCGAGGTCGCGTTCGAGGACGCCGACCTGCGCGCCATCGCTACCTTCGGCGAGCTCTGCGATGTGGTCCTCGCCAAGCGCATGGCACCCGCCGACGGGACCTGACCGGTGAAGCAGCCTTCGGACTCCTGCTCGTGAACCTGAACCTGCTCCTGCTCCTCGGACTCCCTCCGGACCGGCTGCCCGGGTTCCAGCCGAATGTCCGCCTATCGCCGTTGGAGTGCCTGGATGCCCTGCGGGTTCTGGCACCAACCGCCACGAACACTACGTTCGCGCTGGCCCCTCGCGGCTTCGAACGCGTCGCCGGCCGCAGGTAGGGGCATCCAGCAGCGGAGCTTAGCGCGCGTCGACCACCGTCTCTACCGTAATCGGCGCGCCGACGAAGGGTGCCACCGCGGCCCCTCGCAGCGACCTGGCGATGCACTCCCCGGCGGTCGTTCCGGAGTACTCGGTGCTGGTCACCGTCACCCGAGTCACCGCTCCGGTCGCCGGCTCGAACGTCACGAGCGCGGTCACCGGTCGGTTTCGATCATCCGACGAACGACATGGAATGGTGTGCGCCGCGGCGATGTGGAGCGACGCCTCGGCCGCCTGCCAATCGAAGTCGGCAAGCGCGGGTCCCGACGCCGTGCGCACCGTGGCCGCGTTCGACCGACTCTCTCCGTTCGGCATTCGCCCCAGAAGGACGGCAATCCCGACCAGGAGCAACCCGAGCGACATCACACTGGCTGCGATGACCCACCCGCCAATCGTGCTGCGCACATCGGAGCGCGAATGACGATCGAGCTCATCCGCATCTGGCTCCGCTCGATCGAGCACCGCTGGGGGCACGATGGAGCTTACCGGCGGGGGAGGTCCACTCTCGGCGACTGCGGGCGGCGACGACGACGATCGCCGAGAAGCGCGATCGGAGAGCCGGCGAGCGCTGGGCACCGCGGGGTCGGTCGGGTCGTCATCCACGGCGTCGGCCAGCTCGCCAGGCAACAGCGACTCGGACGGGCTGCCACGCAGCGAGGCGGGCGCCAGATCCGAGGGAATGGGCGGAGGAGCGAGCGCACGCACGTCGAGCCCGACCAACGACGCTGCCACCTCCCTGTCGCTCAGCTCGACGTCGAGCGCCGAGAGCTCCTGCACGAGCCCCTCCTCGCCTGAACCGCCTTCTTGGGCCTCCGGCGGACCGAGGTGGTCGGGCACGGATTCCCCTGCTTCGCCTGCGCCGTCGGCGGGGTACATCCTGGCCGTAGGGGGGCCAGCCACCAGGTCGTTCCAGAGCGAATCCGAGTCGAACCGCACCGTTGCCGGACCCGACCCGAAATCCCCACAGTCTACCTCGTCTGAAGGCGGGTCGTCTCCCAGGATCTCTTCGGGCTCAGGCAGGAGCTCGAGACTCAGGCGGTGGGGCAGCCCCCCGTCGGGCGCCCCAAGAGCCCCCTCCCGAAGCGTGGCGACCCCGCCCGCCGCAGCGTTCACCGTGTCGAGCGGACGATCCGGGAGGGTGGGAAGCTCTGAGCGGGGAGCGAGCGTACCGCGCTCGTCCCTGGTTCCCCCGCCGCCCGAACTCGGGTGCCCACCCCTGCTGCCACCGGAATCATCCACGCCCACGCTCACCTCGACGTCATGACAAGCGACCCACGCTGCTCAGGAGATCCATCCACCGCCCTCCCAGCACATTGTGGGATGAATGCATACACTGGAATCATAGGTGCGCCAGTAGATTTCCGCGAGATTCCCATTTCTCGCTGCAATTTTCGGCGCCGCGGCGAGTCCGTTCCACACCCCCACGTCCGAGCGGCCTCTGCCTCACCCAACCCATCGAAACGGCAGGAAGAAATCCTGGCCACCCGGTGAGGAGCGCGGTGATTTCGGTGAGGGCGATCGAACCGTCCGCCACCACCCGCGCCACGGACCTCGCCCCAACCCGGCGGAGCCAGAACCAACCCGGCCACCAGCGGTCAGCGGTCAGGCAAGACGCGAAGGAGCTGGCGGCTGACGGCTGGCGGGGTTGGCACCCCGGCCCATCCGCGGCGTGCCGGCGAGCTAGCTCCCGAACCAGAAGAGCACAAGGTCGCGACCACCAACGGGAATCGGCGGCCACCGGAATCGCGGTAGTCAGTGGCGAAGCGAGCCAGGACATGGTGCCGCGCGTGCTCGCGCTGGGCAATGAGCTCTGCGCCATGCTCACGAGACCCATCCGATGAGCAAAACCTCAAGATCCCCCCACCAGATTCGGTCAAGATCCCGCCACCAAGAGGCTACTCCGCGCGGTGTTCGATCTCCGGCTTGCTGCGGAAGAACGCGTTGCGGTCAGGATCGTTGAACGCCTCGTAGTCGATCCGCCAGGGCACGATCTCGCTCGCACCATCCTTGAAGCGTAGCGTCATCGCCATCGGGGTTACGGTTCGGTAGCTGCTGTCCGGCGGAAGGTCGTCGTTGTGCAGCCCCCCCGCCGAGAAGAGCGTGATGACGAGCTGGTTGTCGTCGTCGTAGACCCGCCGGAACCCTTCGTTCACCTTCTCGTGCCCGCGGACCAACGTGTGGCACCCGAGTCGCTGCAGGAACGCCTGGGCCTGCAGGCGACCGAACGGGAACCGTGCGGACTGATGCTGGAGCACGGTCGGGATGACGTCCGCCGAGCTCGGATCGCTCCACATCATCTGGAAGCGGAGATCGGGATCGTTCAGGCTCGAGAGATCCCGGTAGCGGTCCTTGAGCAACGAGTCTCGTGGGAGTCCTCCGTGCACGAAGAGGAACCGCTCGAACAGGAGCAGGTTCGGGAGCGCGTCGAACAGGCGCATGTAATGCTCGAAGACCTCGAAAGGCAGGTGCGGCCGAAGGGTGTTGATCGCCTCCGCCGGACGAACGCCGCCGTACACCCTGCCCTCGTGCGCGAGGTAGTACTCGTGGTTGCCTCGGAGCATGTAGACGTGCTGAGGTGCGGCGACGAAGACTTGGAGCACGGCGCGCAGCACACCCTGGTAGCTGAACATCCCGCGATCGATGTAGTCGCCGAGCAGAACCAGCTTTGGATCGGGATGGTTCTGCGGATCCGCCTTGAACGCTGCCACCTTGTCGAAGAACCGGGACTGCATCAGCGCCGCCTTGAGGCAGCTGTAGCAGCCGTGTAGGTCCCCGAGCACGGTGAGGTCGTAGGCCCTTCCGAGCTTGGCCGGACAGACGTGGACGTGTCCGTCGAGGAATGCGTCGGCCCCGGCGAACTCCACGACGCTCTTCTTCCCCTCGAGGCGGCCCGAGCCGGCGCTCCGCATCCGGTCGAGCACCTCCATCACGCGATCGAGCAGGGCCCGATCCCGGGCCACCTGCTCCCGAAGCCGCTCGGGCGCCGCCGAGTAGTTGAACTCGAGCGACTGCAAGAATGGGTGATCCTCGGCCCCAGGCGGGATGACGCGCGTCGCCGCGACCGCGACCGTGTCGCGGAGGGTCGGCTCCTCGAGCAACTCGACGCCGAGGTCGGCCTCGAGTAGAAACGCGATCTCGCTACGGAACTCCACCTCTGCAGGGTGCACCTGCCCGTCAGCGCGGATGAGCTCGTCGATGGTGTCCATCAGGAGCTCCTGACTGTGCTGATCGAAGGCCTGGAAGATCTCGAAGCAACGTAGCTTCAGCCTGGCGTGAACGAAGGATTTGGAGTCTTCGCCATCGGCGACCGATTCGGTGAAGAGGTCGCGCACCTGGCGGTTGATCGTCTCGAATACCTCGTGGAAATGCGCCGTGTACCTGCCAATGAGCTCGGCGCGAAGCTCGCCGTCCTCGGCGTCGATCGCGCCCTCCACTCGGGCGGTGACGAGGCGCTGGATGTACTCACGCACGAAGGCCTGCTCGCGATCGTCGAAGTCACCGTCGATGTACCCGAAGGTGGTAAGGTAGAAGATCACCGCCCGCACCTGCTGCTCGGCTTCGGCCCCTTGCTCGCTCAGCTTCAGCATGGTCGCGAAGGGTAGACCGGGCCTCGGGCCGCGACCACGGCTTACCGCCCGCCCCCGGATCCGCCCCGAAACGCGATGGATCTCGGCGTTCGGTACCGTCAGCCCCGCGCCGCGCCACCTCAGGTCCTACCCCGCACCAGGCCCACTCGACCGAGGCTTCCGCGACCGCTCGGTGACGACCGCCACCCACGCGCGAGCCGGGGCATCGAGATCGGCGACCATCGCATGGCAGGCGTCCTCGTGCCGGCCGACGAGGCGCAGGGCGACGACCCCCGAACGCGACGTCGGCACCGCGGTGAGCTCGGCGGCATGAAGCGCGATGAGCCGGCTCTGCAGGCGGGCCTTGAGCAGGTATCCCCGTCGTCGCTCGTCCGGGTCCCGGACGGACCAGCGGGTAGGATTGGCGGCGCGGACGAGATCGAGGAGACGGTCGAGCGAGGCACGTTCGGCGCCGGAGACGACCCCCTCGATCTCGCCGGGACGAACCCGTGGACGCTTGCGCCGCCGTGCCACGTGTGGGCCGAGCTAGCTGGCGCGCTCCACGCTCGCCGCCTCGGCCAGCGCGACTTCGAGCGCGAGTGGACGCCGTGATGAGCCCGCGAGGTCGAGGAGCGCGAGCGCGATGGACTCCGCCGACGCGTCACGCGGGATCCCGACGAGCGCCCATCGCGCCTCGGCGCCACGCCTGAGGTCTCGCCCCTGAGTGACGTGCAGGCGACCGCTCCGGTAGACAACGACATCCGTGCCTCGCGGCCGCAGAAGATCGATCGCGTGGAGAGCGAAGGCGAGGCGATCGAAACCCACAGTCGAGCGACGAGCCGGCGACAGCTCGCGGGCCACCGACTCCTCCCGGCCGAGGTCGAGGCGCGATCCGAGGTCGTCCATGCCTCCAATCGTCCCGGCTCGAGGCACGCCGCGCAAGCCACAGACTGTCACGTGGGCGTGACTTCCGCGCGGCCCTTGCGCCGCGGCGCTCCGTCCTAGACTGGGTGGACCGTGGCAGACGGCAGGCCTCCCGTGTCGCGGTTCGCCCGAGTCGGTACGCTGGCCGCGCTCGAAGCGCGGATGGGGACGTCGGGGCTTCGCTCCCTCGCGGATGCCGAGGAATGACGCCGGAGACGGCGGCCCGAATCGTCACGCAGGAGCCGGGGAAGCCCCCGGAGGGCCTCTTCGCCGTGCGGGGTGAGCACCCCATCGCCGCGGCCTCCATCGGCCTCGACCGCAACGCCAGAGCCGCCGCGAGTGGTCCGGGCAATCGTTTCTGCCACGAACTCGCCGAGAAACCCGTACTTTGCCCGAACGCCAGCTCCGCGCTACCACCCCAGCATGGTACGCCCCCTCTTCGTCGTCGTCGCGGCGATCCTGCTCTCACAACCCGAACTGCCCCGCGACGAGGCAGCGCGCTACGCCCACGTGCTGATCGAGGAGGCGAAGGCGCGGGACTTCGATCCTTTCACGATCATTGCCATCATCCACCACGAGAGCGGGTGGAACCCGGCGGCCATCTCCCGGAGCGGGGAGGACTATGGACTGGGCCAGATCCGCGCCCGGTACGTCGGCGCCTGCAAGCGGGATCTCGATCCGCTGCGTGCGCCGAGCGCCGCCTGCCGCGCCGAGAAGACGCGCTTGCTCGATGGCGAGGAGAACATCCGCACCATGGCCGAGCTCGTCACGCGACACCGCGAGCTCTGCAAGGAGAAGACGGGCTCCGCGAGCCTGCCGAGGTGGCTCGCGAGCTACCAGGGACGGAACTACCCGAAGCAGCGTCGCTGGTGCCAACCCGGTGATGGGACCTGGAAGGTGGTAAACTACCGCAAATGGCTGATCGAGCGGACCCAGCCCCTGAAGCCCCCGCGGGACGACGGCCAGAGTAGCTCACCGACCAAGTAGCGACGACCCGAGACGCCATCCACGGTGAGCTCGAGTGGCCTTTCGAGACTCCGTGACTTACCCCCAATTGGCGATTTTTTCACCTCGAGCGTGCCAGCGGCAGGGGCCACCGGCCAGGACTGCTCGCGCTCGAAGACTCGCCGCCGGCACGAAACCGCGGGGCAAGATGCCGGTTTGGTCTCGACAGCCAGGAGCAGAGAAGCGCATGCTCGGCGCCCTGGTAACGATGGAAAGCGGTGAGCGAATGGCGCTTCGTGGCTTGTTTCTCTTGGGCGGTGGGCTCCTCTTCTCTCTTGTCACGCTGAGCGGCTGCCGAAAGGACTCCGACTCCGAGCAGCCCGATGAGACGGGTGGGGCAACGACCTCCGGCGGGTCCGGTGGCCTCGCCACCGGCGGCGGCCAAACCGGTGGAAGGGACACGGGCGGAGCGAGAACGGGCGGTTCCGGCACCGGCGGTGACGGCAGCGCAGATGGGGGCACCGGCGACACGGGTTCGGGTGGCCAAAGGGTTGGGGGCGCGGGGGCCGGCGGCGAAGGTACCGGCGGGACACCGATCGGAGGTTCGGCCACGGGAGGCGCGAGCGGCGGCTCGCCGAACGGAGGGACCGTGGGAGATGGCGCCGCTGGAGGCGAAGCCGGGGGTGCCGCTGGCGCCAGCACGGGCGGCGGACCCATGGGTGGCAACGCATCGGGCGGAACCGGCGGCGACGGCACCGGGGGGGCCGAGGGTGGGGCGACGAGCTCCTCCTGCCTCGAGCAATGCGGCTACTCGGACGGCAATTTCGACGTAGTCTGCGCGGCCGAGGCGGGGAGCAGCTGTAACATCGGCTGCACGGAGAACGCAGTCTGCGCCCTCGATTGCAGCGAACATAGCTGCGACGGAGCCTGCCAGAGTTCTTCCTGCGCCATCGACTGCGTCGGCGGCTGCAACTTCGAGTGCCAGAGCGGGGCATCCTGCGCCATCGCCTGCGGTGAGAACGGCAGCTGCGCCACAGGGTGCCGTTTCGATTCCAGCTGCGCGGTCGACTGCCCCGCGGGCGGCTGCACCATGGAATGCATGATCGGCTCCGAATGCACCATGACCACCTGCGGGGCCGGCTGCCAGCTGGCCTGCTCGGAGGGTGCGAGCTGCCGGCTCGAGGAATGTGTCATCGCCGGGTGCTCCATGGACTGCAATGGCACAGGCTGTGACCTTGAGCTCTGCACTGGGCCAGGCTGCGGGATCACCTGCCACGCGGGCAAGACCTGTCGGATCGGAGAATGCCCCGGAGGGGGCTGTCACATCGAACCGGCCGACGACCTCTCGAGTGGCGCGACCCTGCTCATCGAGGACTGCTCGGGGGGGATGTGCAACCTCGAATGTAACCCCGGCGATACCTGTACGATCGAGGATTGCGCTGGCGGAAACTGCACGATTGGCTGCGCCGAAGGCGCCACCTGTAACTGCTCCGCCACCAACTGCGCCGTCGTCACGCCTGACTGAACGGGGGACCTCGCTGGGGGCGTCCCGGGTTCGGTTTGGGATCCGGGCCCGAATTCAGAGCCAGAACCGTGCACCCGACCCGGACTGGCCCCGACCCCTCGACCACGACCAACGACAACGCCGCCGCGGATGACCGCGGCGGCTCGTCGTCGGGCGCGCTACGCCAGAATGCGCTGGCGCCTGTTGGACAATGACTCAGCCGTCGACCGGGTCGTCGGTCGTCTCTTCGGGATCAGCAGGGTCCTCCCCGTCATCCGTGGCGCTGACGTAGCCAACGAGCGTGTAGTCGTCGATCACGGCGTCGGGGGTGCTGGCAGTCCTCGACACGCAGAACCCGAAGTAGGTCGAGGCTCCGACCGCGATCTCGCGGTTGTAGGGCTGCGGCGTCGCATGGAGGATGTTGCCAGTCCCCACGCGGACCCCGTTCCAGATCTGGGTCACGCTGGCGCCGTTGAGGGCGACATCCACTGACCAATTCGTGACCGTCGCCGTGCCATCGTTCTGCAGGTCCACCGTAGCGCAGTAGCCATCCGGCCATTCGTTGTCGATCGTGAGCTCGACGGGGCTCGGCGCGGTGCCGCCGGTACCGCCCGTGCCACCCGTGCCGCCCGTGCCGCCCGTGCCCTGACCCGTGCGCTCGAGGTCGTAGTCGAGCACGGAGGGAGCGTACGGACCGGAGGTCTTGCGGGCGCAATAGCCGAACGACGTCGAGGCCCCGGGATCGATGGACGCGTTGTACCCATAGGCGGCCGCGTGCACCGTGTTGCCCTCCATCGTGCGGGTCGCGTTCCAGAAGTCAGTGATGGTGGCGCCCGTGATGTCGAGATCTACGGTCCAGTCGATGACGCGCGTCGCTTCGTCGTTGACGATCGTGACCGAGGCACAATACCCGGTGCCCCAATCGCTCTCCAAGGCAACGGTCACATCACTGGGCTCCGTGCCGCCGGTGCCGCCAGTACCGCCGGTGCCGCCGGTACCGCCGGTGCCGTTGGGGATCTCGAGCTCCACAGCCACGATCTCCGGAAGATACGGGGTGCCGGTCTTCGTGGCACAGAACCCGAAGTCCACGCTCGCTCCCGGCTGGATCACGCGACCGTAGCCCGGTGCCTCGACGGTGATGAGGCTCCCCGCCTGCGTGTACGTCCCCTTCCAGAGATTGCCGATCCGGGACTGCTTGAGGTCGATGACCACGGTCCAGTCCGTGGTGGCCACGGTCCCCGAGTTGGTGACGATGACATCGGTGCAGTAGCCGGTACCCCAGTCGCTCTGAAGCTTGAGCTCGGCCGCCTCGACGCCGGTCCCGCCCGTCTCGGTCCCGCCCGTCTCGGTCCCGCCCGTCTCGGTCCCGCCCGTCTCGGTCCCGCCCGTCTCGGCGCCGCCTTGCTCGACGCCGCCTTGCTCGGCGCCGCCTTGCTCGGCGCCGCCTTGCTCGGCGCCGCCTTGCTCGGCGCCGCCTTGCTCGACGCCACCGGTCTCGGTGCCGCCGGTGCCGCCGGTCCCGCCCGTGCCCGGCAGGCCGCCGCCCACGATGTCGAGCTGCGTGATCTCCGGGGCGAAGCCGGTGCCGGTCTTCGTGGCACAGAACCCGAATTGCACCTGCCCTCCGCCTTCGATCTTCGTGTTGTAGTCGCGAGGACTGACCGCCACGGTGCTGCCGTCCACTTCGCTGACGACGCCCCAGATGCTAGAGACCGTGGAATCGTGGGTATCGATCACGAGCGACCAGCTGTCGATCGTGGCCGTGCCCTTGTTCTCAACGATGACGACCGCGCAGTAGCCCGTCGGCCAGTTGTTGTTGACGGTGAGGGTCGCATCCCCGGACCCGGTGGTGAGCGGTGCGCCAACCGCCCCGAGGCCGCCAACGGACCTGTCGCCGGAGCAACCCGTCGCGAACCCGCTCGTGGCGAGCAGAAGGCCAAAAAAGATCCCAAAGTGTCGCATGTAGAGCTCCCGTTCGATGTTTTTGCCCACGTAGGGACGGACCCTACGACCATCCCAAGCCATACCGACCCTACGAATCGCCGACCTCGAAGGCAACCGTGGAATGGCGGATTCCTGGATCCCGTTCGAAGGCGAATCCAGGAACCAGGTGACCGATGGCAGATCCGGTAGATCGTTGGGCAACCGTTCGAAGACCGGAGACCGCTGACCCTGAGGCCAATACGGGCTTGCGTCGCAAGGCAATCTGGAACAAGCGAACCCACCGCCGGTGGTCCTCGGGCCGAAGGGAGGACCGTGTCGAACGTCAGCAGACGGGCACCGGTGCCGCATCGCCGCCATGGCAAACCCGGGGGCCATGACCAAGCCTGGTGGAGTGGTGTCGGTCAACGTCTCGCGGGGATGAAGCGCACCGAAGCACCCGGTGGAGCGAGCGGAGGGGAGTACGATGCCACGACCGGCGATGAGCGCGGCGCTCGGCAGCTGAGTGGCTGCCGGATCGGTGATGAAGACCACCACCTCGGGTTGACCCCGACCCACCCGGAGCTTCGTATCGCGAAGTGGCGCAACGAGAACCCACCACGGTGGCAGTCCACAGGGACGCGGGAACGTGAGCGCCCGTCCGGCGAGGTGACGGTGCTGTGCCCCGGCGCAGGCTGCGTCCGCGATGGCGCGGGTGAGCTCGCGCGTGTCGTCGGACATCCTCGCCACCAGCCGCTCCTGGATCACCATCAGCCCATCGTCCTGCTCGAAGGCCGCTTCGGCCTTGCGGTTGAAGAAGACCACCTGGCTTCCGGCGTTCACGAAGACCGTACCAATCCCCAGCCGGTCTATCGATTCCAGCGCTGCTTCGCGCTTCAGATCCGCATCAGCCAGTCGGCAATGCACGGTGAGGGCGCGCTCGAAGTGCTTCACCAGGGGCTGCATTTGCGCGAGCTCTTCGTCGGTGAAGGGCCCGTCGATGTGGGTTCGCATGAAGCAGAAGGCGCCGCACAGACCCGCGTCACCGAGCAGGTTTGCCCCCATGGCGTGGAAGAGACCGAGCGGCTGGAGGCGGTCTGCGCAAAACTCGCCGGCCAGCAGCTCCTGTTCCGGCACAAGCTCCGAGGTGCGCGCCACGATCCCGAACGGATCCGCTTGAGCGGCGCGAGTCCAGGGGTTCAGGAGGTGCTTGGTGCCGAACAGCGCCAAGCGCTCGCGTTCGTCAACGGGTGTTGCCTCGAGCACCCGAGGCGTGCCGCTGGCGAGGTCCACGGCGTTCAGGATGCCGAACCGGGCGCCGAATCGGTCCGCTACACGCTGCAGCACCACCGGCCAGAGCACGGGACGCAGCGCCGCGTCGTAGAGCTCTCCCGCCAGATCGACCAAGCAGCGAGTCTCCTCCACGGCAGTCCATTTTCCGTAGGCGCTGCCGGTCATGCAGGGGTCACGGTTCCAGCTCCTATCCAATCGAGATCCTTCGCCAAATCCTACTGGAACCGGCGCTCCCCGACCGATGCGAGCGGGAAGCGAGTCATCCGAGATGACGAGCTGCGGAGGTGACGACGAGAGTGGCGGCCCCAGCCCCCCCTGTCTCGCGGCTGCAGCCGAGCAGCCCGAGGCAGCAGCGCCGCCATGCCCTGCAAGGGTAACCGTCGACGCCGTTTCTTCCCGCTGGCTGCCGCTGAGACAATCCTCATCCGAACCGGGATCCTGGACCGGTGGCTTCAGCCTGGATTTCGCGCCACCTGGCCCGCCATGCCGCAGACCTCGCATCCTTCGGCCTTCCCCGCGCCCGTCGTGCTCGAATGAGCGCTGCTAGTGCACTGCGCCTCCGGCGCTCCCTCGCTGGGCTCGGGCCGTGGTCCTCCGTGGA
>JAFGBI010000113.1 GCA_016933275.1 Polyangiaceae bacterium
AGGCCTGGACGTTCATCTCGCAGTTCTGAGCTCGGGAGCGTGCCGGCCTCGCTCGGATCCGAGGGTCAGGGCCCTCCCGAGCGGGGCGAGCCGTCGTCATCCCAGCGAAGCTCGGCGATGCGGAGGGTCGCGCGACCCGCGGCGTTGGCGTGGTATGTGCGGTAGACGTCGAGGTCGCCCTCGGGCGTCGTCACGACAGTGTTGGAGCCGACGCCGCGCCACTGCGCATCGCCCTTGAGCAGCAGCGTGCCGGTGACCGGAGAGGGACTCCCAACCGCGAACCCGGCGCCACCGGCGCCCGAAGCACCGTCACTTCACGTCACGCCCCACCGCGTGATCGAGCCGCAATTGGGCGGCGACAAGGTCCACGCGCGCGTTTACCAGGGCCAGGCGGGCGCGCAAGAGCACCGTCTCGGCGTCCGTGACCTCGACGCTGGTGGCACGCCCGTGCTGCAGCAGAAGCTGCCGCACCCGGTACCCTTCCTCGGCCGAGGTGAGCCCGCGCTGCGCGGTCTCGATGTTGAGGGCAGCTTCCTTGATGCCCTGGTGGGCGGCCATCACTTCAGTGCGGAGCGCGTCCCGGGTGCTCTGGATGTCGGTCTCGCGCTGCGCAGCCTGGGCTGCGTATTTGCGGGCTTCCGCGCGAGCGCCACCGATTCTGGTGGGCGTCCAGCTAAGCTCCACCCCGGCGTCCCAAGAGGGAGTGAACTTGTCTTCCTGCGGGAACACCCGCTGGTTCGGGTTGGTGTAGTAGCCGTTGGCGAAGGCGGAGAGCCGCGGCAGCTCGTCGGCGCGCAGGGAACGGCCGGCGTCGCGGAGCGCGCTCGCGCTAGCGTCGATGGCACGAAGCTCGAGCCGCTTCGAGGTGGCTTCCGCATAGAGCTGCTCGAAGCCACGCCGCGCATCCGGCGACGGCCCTTCGGACAGCCGATCGCCGACGGAGAGGGGCCCTTCGTTCGGTTCGTGCATGGCCGTGCGCAGCCGGTCCTCGGACAGCGTGACGAGGTGCTGCGCCTGCGACACCATGAGCTCGGCGCTCGCGACCTGCGCCTCCGCTCGCAGCACGTCGACGCGAGAAATCCGTCCGCCTTCGAGCGACTTCTGAGCAAGGCGCCGCTGCTCGCGGCTCTGCAGCAGGGATTGCTCGGTGACCACCAGCTGAAGCTTCGCGCGCACCCAGTCGAAATAGAGAAGCCTCGCATTCGCCGCAGCCTGGAGCCTCGCCGCTTGCTCGCTCAGCCTGGCCGCCCGCTCGTTGCCACGCGCCGCCGCCACCCCAAAACGCGTGCGGAAGACGTAGTCCGAGATAGGGACATTCAACGATGCCTGGAGCAAGTACTGGTTTAGCAGGACGGGAAAGGAGAAGGAATCCATCGGAACGGTGAAGAGCGGAGCCTGGATCGTCCCATCCGCGTCCGTATCGATGATTCCATCGCCGTCGGCGTCGGCCGCGGGAGCGGTCCCCACGAGGGCTCCGCTGCCCGGCCCGATCGACCCGTTGTCCACCGGGGACTGCCGGGTGTACCGCGCGAGCAGGGTGACCTCGGGAAGAAACCCCGACACGGCCCGGTCGACGTCGTACCTTGCGATCTCTACGTCCTTGGCGCAAGCGCCGGCATCAGGGCTGGTGGCGGCTGCTCGCTCCCCAGCCTGGTCGGCCGTGAGCCCCCCGGGTCGGCCGAGGATCTCGTCGAACCGGGCGGCGAGCGCGTCACCCCCAGCCGCGACAGCCGACGCAGGCATCGCCGCAGGGGATTCGGCCGCCGGGGGGGCGGCGCCCGCCGGCTCCCCTGGCGGGGCGGCGACGTCACCGCCCGGGGGTTCGGCAGCGGGCTGCGCGGCGGCAACCCCCGACAGGGAGGAGATCACGAGCGCAAGCGCCCCGGTGCGCCCAAATTCACGTACCTTCCTCGACATCTGGCCTCTGGTTGGTCGGAGCCGTGCACGCGACACGGGATGCCGTGTCGCGACGGTGGTCCGGTTGTCACTCGCCACGCGGGGGATTGCCACCTGGATGGATCGGTGACGGAACCCGACTCGAGGGAACTTGGTCACATCCACCCCGCCTGCAACCCGCGGATGACAAATCCCCGCTCGCCTCCGTTGGCCCGCGAGCCAGAGATCGGGTGGTGTAAGGACCGACCGCGAGCCCCGTTCTTCGGACATCGTCGCCAAATGCGGAGGCCGTCATGAAGCTGTTCTCGTGGATCGTCGCTGGGGTGTTCGGGTTCGTAGTACTGGGCTGTGGGAGCGCCAGCAGGGCTCCCGCTGCCTATGGCGGGGCCGAGCCAGCGACGGCGAACGCGAAATCGACCTGGAGCGGGGCAGCCGAGACCGAGTCGGCAGCGGAGTACGATGCCGAGCCAAGCTCGGCCGCTCCTGGCTATGGCCCCAGCACCGCGAGCCAACCGGCACCGAGCCCAGCCGCGGAGGCCACGAAGCGCCGCCCGGGACTTGGCACCACCTGGGGCGAAGACCGCTCGAGCTATGTGACGACGACGACGTTCTTCCGCATGAACCCCGATCGTCCCTTCGCCACGTCGACCATCTACTACAATGACGCAGCGGGCGTCCACGCGATGGCAGCGCAAAGCGGCCGCTCGGACTACTACGACAACACCTACCCGGTCACCAGCGGACAGCTCGAGGTCGTCCTGCTCGACCCGTCGATGCGGCCCCTCCCGTGCACCACGGCCGGTGGCCGCGCCTACGTCGTGGGGGAAGCTGGGGAGCGCTACGTCCTCCGGGTGCAGAATCACACAGGGAACCGCGTCGAGGTGGTGGCCACGGTAGACGGGCTCGACGTGATCGACGGCCGCCCGGGCTCGTTCCGCAACCGCGGCTACATCCTGAATCCGTGGGCCACGCTCGACATCGAGGGATTCCGCCGCAGTGACAGCGCGGTCGCCACCTTCCGCTTCGGGTCGGTGGAAGAATCCTACGCCGAGCGGAAGGGCAAGGGCAGGAACGTCGGCGTGATCGGCGTCGCTTTCTTCGACGAGTCCGGCTCGCGCTGGCCGTGGACCGACGAGGCCATCCGGCAGCGCCACGACGCCGATCCGTTCCCAGGCCGCTACGCCGAACCGCCCCCCACCTGGTAGGCGAACCCTGTCCTGGTCATGACCTCGGGCCGGCCCCAACGGGAGCCGGCTCGGCTACGTTTTTCGGCTTCCCTTCGCGATGGGTCTGGACGAGCCTGCCCGAGGAACGGCACGCCATCGCGTATCCATTCGTGGTTGAGGACCGGCTGCATGGGACACGCTCACCAGATCGTCATCTTCGGCGCCTCCGGCGATCTCGCCCTTCACAAGCTGCTGCCCGGCCTGGCGAGCCTCGCCGAGCAACGCCTCCCGCCGGGGGAGGTCCACATCGTCGGAGTGGCGCGTCGTCCGAAGTCCGACGCCAGCTACCGCGAGGAGATTGCCCGAACCCTACCTCCCGAGCTTGGACCCGCTTTCGCCGCGCTCGCGCCGCGGGTGTCCTACGTCGCTGGGGACGTGAGCTCGCCCGCCGATCTCGCCCGCCTGAAGGGCTACCTCGACCAACTGCCTGGCGCCAGCGCAGCCGGGCGGCTCTTCTATCTTTCGCTGAAGGCGGACCTCTTCGGCCCCGCGGTGGCGGGGCTCGCCAAGGCGGGGCTCGCACCTCGAGGCGTCGATCGCAGCGCGTACCGACGGGTCGTGATCGAGAAGCCCTTCGGCCAGGATCTAGCCAGCGCACGCGAGCTCAACCGCGCGCTGCACGAGCACCTCGAGGAGGAGCAGATCTTCCGCATCGACCATTACCTCGGGAAGGAGACGATCCAGAACCTCCTCGGGCTCCGCTTCCACAACGCCATCTTCGAACCACTGTGGAACCGAAACCACGTCGAGCTCGTGCAGATCACGGTCGCCGAACAGCTCGGCATGGAGAGCGGGCGCGGCGGCTATTACGACACCGCGGGCGCGGTGCGAGACATGCTGCAAAACCACATGCTGCAGATCCTCGCCCTGGTCGCGATGGAACCCCCCTCCTCCCTCGAGGCCGAAGACGTGCGCGGCCACAAGGTCGCGCTCCTGAAGAGCCTGCGCCTGCCGGAGCCGGTGCGGCTGGTTCGGGCCCGCTATACGGCGGGGACGGTCGATGGGAGACCAGCGCGCGCGTATCTCGACGAGGATGGGGTGTCGGGGACCTCGTCGACCGAGTCCTTCGTGGCGGTCCGTGCGGAGCTCGACAACTGGCGGTGGAGCGGCGTCCCCATCTTGCTTCGCCACGGCAAACGCTTGCCGAGGAAGTTCTCCGAGGTCCAGGTGCAGTTCCGCACTCCCCCGCTCCAGCTCTTCAACCGCCCCAACGGCATGACCGATGCGGATTTCAAACGCGCAGTCCGCGACGGCGAGCTCTGTCAAATCCGACCGAATGTGCTCACCATCGGGATCCAGCCGCGCGAGGCGATCGCGCTTTCGTTCGGCGTGAAGACCCCGGGACAGGGCATGGTGATGTCGCCCGCGCGGCTGACCTTCGACTACAAGGAGCACTTCGGAAAGACGACGACCCCCGCGTACGAACGGCTCCTCCTCGACGCACTCTCCGGGGACGCCACGCTCTTCCTGCGGGCGGACGAGATCGAGGCGAGCTGGCAGTTCGCCGATGCCATCCGCGAACGCTGGCGCTCGCCGACGGCACCCGCTCTGCTCGAATATCCGGCCGGGAGCTGGGGCCCCATCGAAGCCGAAACGCTCTTCGAGGACTGCGAGGGATGCTGGAGTGTCGGCCGTTGACTTGACGTCGTGGGAAGTCAGCGACGCGCCCCTCGAGACCGCCGCCTCCGCGCTCCAACACTACCTCTCCCGTGCTGGCGACGAACCCCGCCTCGCGATCGCAGGCGGCACGGCCGCCGGCGCCCTCCGCCCCCTGAACGCCCGAATCGACCCCGCCACCTGGCAGAGACTGCGGATGACTTGGGTCGATGAGCGCCGCGTCCCGTTGGCGAGCCCGGACTCGAACCGCGGGGCAGTACATCGCCAGGGCTGGCTCGGACCGCACTCCCCCGTGGGCCGGGAGATCCCCCTCTGGCTCGATGGGGAATCACCGGCCGGCGCCGTCGCGCGCGCCACTCGCGCGATCGCGGAGGAGCTCGACCACGCGATCGACGTGCTCCTGCTCGGCATGGGCGAGGACGGTCACGTGGCATCGCTGTTTCCGGGACACCCCGCGCTCGCGGCCGTGGTCCCGATCGTGTGCGTGGACGATGCTCCGAAGCCGCCACCGCACCGGATCACGATGTCCCTGCCGCTGCTCTCCACGGCCGCGGCGGCCGTGGTGGTCGCCACGGGCCTGGCCAAGCGCGAGGCCCTGCAAAGACTCCGCGACGGCGACCGGTCGTTACCCATCGCGCGCGTGCCGCGACTCCACGTCATCACCGATCAGCGGCTCTCGTCGATGCGCTAGACCCCGATCAGGTTTCCCACAGCAACGGCAGCGCTGGAAACGCGCCTGTGCGAGGCGAGGACGCTTTTCCAGCGCTGCCTCTGGAGAGGTCTGCTGCCGGTTCGGTGCTCTGGGTTGTTGATTTGACGCAGCGATCAACCCGATCGCTGCTCTAGTCCGCCGTGCCGCACTCCTCGCATCTTTCGGCCTTCTCCGCGCCCGTCGTGCTCGAATGAGCGCTGCTAGTGCACTGCGCCTCCGGCGCTCCCTCGCTGGGCTCGGGCCGTGGTCCTCCGTGGA
>JAFGBI010000114.1 GCA_016933275.1 Polyangiaceae bacterium
GCACGGGCGGGGGCAGCACGGGCGGGGGCAGCACGGGCGGGGGCAGCACGGGCGGGGGCAGCAGGGGCGGGGGCAGCAGGGGTGGTAGTGGCACGATGGGCGCCGACTCTGGCGGGGGCGATGCAGGCAACGGGGACGGAGGAAGCGGCGGAGAGGCCGGCAATTCGGGTGCCGCGAGCGGCGCCAGCCCGAGCGGCGGAGGGGCCGGGACGGCAGGCGCCGGTGGGGCACCCGAGCCGGGGTCGCTCGTGCTCCTCGACTGCGTTGAGCGGGACCCCTCCGGCGCGACCACGGCCGCCACGACCATCGAGGCCGATGCGACCTGGTCGGGGCTCGTGTACCTGGCAGGGCCGGTGCTCGTAAGGGCTGGAGCAACCCTCACCATAGAGCCCGGTACCCAGGTGATCGCCGCCTGGGGCAGCGGCCTCGATGTGGGGGACGACACCGCGGCGCGGGTCATCGCCCGCGGCTCCTGGTGGCGCCCCATTCGCTTCTGCGGCGAACAGGCTGGAGCCGGCTTCTGGCGCGGCGTCACCGTCTCGAGCAGCGCCGCGGCCGAGAGCGAGCTTCGCCACGTCCTCGTCTCCGACGCGGGGAGCGAGGAAGAGGCGGTTGCGCTCGAAGGCCCGGTGGCGATCGAGAACCTGCAGGTACGTCGGAGCGACGCCGATGGCGTGCGCGCCGCGGACTTCGCCGCGGAGAGCGTCGCGCTCACCGTGGTCGAGGCCACCGGTGGCGCAGCGGTGCTCACCCATCCCAACGCAGCGACGCGATTCCCGATGGGTGGGTTTCTCCAAACCTGCGGCGATCTCTCCGTGCACCTGCGCTACGGGGAGGTCACCGCCGATGCGCGCCTCCCGAACGTCGGGATCCCCTACGTGCAGGAGTCGACCGTACAGGTGCGGGACGGCGCCGAGCTCGCGATCGACGCGGGGGTGGAGCTTCGCCTGGCGCAGGACGTCGATCTCCAAATCGGTCCTGGCGCGAC
Source organism: Polyangiaceae bacterium (assembly GCA_016933275.1). Taxonomy (GTDB): domain Bacteria; phylum Myxococcota_A; class Polyangia; order Polyangiales; family Polyangiaceae; genus JAFGBI01. Next base: position 989 of record JAFGBI010000114.1, read on the forward strand.
CCAAGCGCGGATCCTCGTCGAGGGCACCGAAACGGCACCCGTGCAGGTCCGTGGCGTGGTGGAGGAGGTGGCCTCCTGGGGTGAGTTCGTCATCTGGTCGGAGGTCGACCCGAGCTCGCGCCTCTCCCACCTCGAGCTCCGCCACGGGGGCGCTTCCGCGGGGTATGGCCTGTCGGTCTACGCAGCGATTGCCCTCGAGGATGTGCTGGTCGAGGCCACTCGCGCAGGCGTCTACATCGGATCCCAGGGCCTGGCACCTGGCTCCACTGAGCTTAGCGTCGCGGGGAGCGAAAGCAACCCGGTCACGGTTCGACCGAACGCTCTCGTCACCCTACCCACGGGTGGTGATCTGACCGGCAACGCCACCGACACCATCCTCGTCAACGGCGGCAGCTTCACGGCGAGCGGCACGGTGCCGGCGCTGGGCATCCCATACGAGATCGCTTCCAGTGTCACGACCGCCGCCGGCTCGAGCATGACGCTGAGCCCCGGCGTCGAGCTCCGCTTCGCCCCAAGCGCGAGCCTCCAGGTGGGGGCCGATGGCAGCACGGCGACGTTCGTCGCCGATGGCACCGCAGACCAGACGATTCGGCTGCTGGGAGCTGCCGCCAGCGGTCGGTGGCCGGGGCTCGTGATCGGGACGGGGGTGACAGAAGGCTCGCTGCTCGACCACGTCGACATCCGAGGTGGCGATCCCGCGTGCCTGGTGCTCCACTCGCCGCTCTCGGTCACCTATTCCACGTTCGCGAACGCAAGCTACGGGATCCTCAAGGAAACAGCCGACAACACCGACTACACGCTCACCAACACCTTCGACAACTTGGGATACGGCGGGGTCGAGAACCTCTGAACCACCCGCCCCGCATCGGCGATGCCACGCCGGGCCAGATTCCTCCCTGCTGGCGCCTCTTGGCTGCGCGAGCACCCCGGGGCGTTTGCCCGCTCTAGAGGACCGATCAGGTTGCTGGCAGGAACGGAAACGCCGGAAACGCACCCCAAGTCAGCTCCAGGTTTGCCCACTCGGCTCTGCCGAGCGGGGCCCGCGACCCGGGGCCCCTGACTTGGGTCCCTGTGTGAGGCGAGGGATCCGCGTCGCCCGGGCCCCTCGCCGCACCGCGGGGTGGGTGGCGAGGTGGCGTGCGTTTCCAGCGCTGCCTCTGGTGAGGTCTGCTGCCGGTTCGGTACCCCACGCCCTCACCCGGCCAGCTCCCGCTGTGCGGGGTCCGGAGGGCGCGGGTTCCTTTGGGTCATTGACTCGACGCAGCAATCAACCTGATTGCTGCCCTAGAACCGCCCCCTCGCCACGACGCCGACCGACTCGAAGCTGAGCGCGGGCGCGACAGCGACCGCGCCGCGTTCGAGCACCCTCGGTTCGATGCGAAACGGTCGTTTGCGGTTGTGGTACATGAGGCCGAGCCCGGTCGCGGTCGCGGTGCCGCCGGCGACGTAGGCGACGGCGCCCAGGATCTGCAGCTGCTTGCCCGTCTTCTCGAGCCGAGAAAGATCGTCGTCCGGCTGGCACCCCGTCTGACAGTCCGATCGCGCGCTGAGCCACTCGTCGTGGTCCTCGAAGCGGTCATTCGCCTGAATGGTGAGGATGGGGCCCGCGGCGAGCACGGCCACCCCCGCCGCGGTCAAGGTGACCGGGCCCCAGAGCGGCCACTGGCGCCGGTGACCGACGAGCTCCTCGGGACGATAGAGTTTGATACCGAGGGTATTGGGGGGACCCGGCGCAAGATCCACGGTCACCTGGGTCGTCTCGAAGCCCGGCTTCGCTGCGGTGAGCACATGCTCGCCGCGGAGCACGATGCCCTCGTAGCGTCCGGGTGCGCGGAAGAGCAGCTGCCCGTCCAGCCGCACCACCGCCTCCGACTCCTCGCAGGTCACCACCACGGTGGCCAGCTGCTGCTCCACCAGGCCGAGGTACTTCTGGGCATGGGCACCGTTCTCCACGTCGAGCGCCCCGGAATCGTAGCGGAGCGCAGCCTCGAGGTGACGGTAGGTCTCGATCGTCTCACCTGGCCGGTTGAGGGCGATCAGCGCGAGCGCGAGGTTGTAGTGGATCCCTGGGTGGTTCCAGTGTTCGAGGGCACTTCGATACTCTGCGATCGCCTTCGGCAAGAAGCCCTCGCTCAGGAAGGAGTTGCCGGCACGGAAGTGCGCCAGAGCCCGATTCTGAGCCTCTTCGCTGACCCCGGCGGCCCAAGGACGCTCCGGTCTCACCTCCTCGGCGGTCTGATCGGCGGGCGCGGCCTCCTCGGCGCGGGCCTCCCAGGCGTACCCCGTTCCCATCCCAGGGAGCAGAACGAAGAGAGCGAGGTGCAGGAACCGAAGGCGGTATCGGGAGAGCCGGTTCATCGGAGGTTCCGTTGGATGGAGCTGCCAATCTGCTTGGCCAGACGTTCACTGCGCGCCTTCTCTCGCTCGAGCGTACGTTCGAGCTCGTCAGCGGCCTCCTTGGCCTTGGCTTCCGCGAGTCGCGCCTGTTGTTCGTTGGTTTGAGCGTGTATCTGGGCCTCCTGCGCGAGCTCGCTCTGCTCTTGGGCGAGATACCGCGCTTGCTCGGCGGCGAACAACGCACCGGTGAGCTCCCGATTCTTGTCCGCGAGGTCCGTGTTCGCTTGGGCGAGCTGCATGTTGGCCTCCTCCACCTCTCCCCTTGCTGCCAGTCGATCCGCTTCCTTGCGCTGAACCTCCTCGAGGCGGCGTTGCGCGGCGGCCTCCGCCTTGCGCGCGGTTTCGGCGTTGCGCTCGGCCTCCCGCTGGGCATCGCGGATGACCACTAGCGCGACGGACGCCGCCACCAGGAGCCCCATCATCAGCAGCACCCCGCTCACCCCGAGCCCGCGCCGTATCGTGGCGCGGCGTGCACGATGGCGGTGGACCGCGCGGGCGAAGCTCGCCACTCCCTCGGAGAGCGGCGCGCGATGGCGCCGCAGGAACCGCTCGAGCTCCTCGGCCATCTCGCCACCCCAGAGCAGACCCGGATCGTGTCGCTTGGTCTGCCACTGGTGCGCCGCCCCGCGCAGCTGCTCGAGGAACATGCTGTCCTCGTGGCTCTCCTCGAGCCACCGACGTAGCGTGCGCCAGGCCTCGATCAGCGACTCATGGACGATCTCTACGGTCGTCCCCCCGCTGCCACCCCCGGTCTGCACCACCAAGAGCCGCGAGCTCACGAGCTCGGTCACCACTTGTTCCAAACGCTCGGTATGGCCGATGATCTCCCGTAGCTCGTCGAGCTCCCGAACCGCCCGGGTTCGTTCTGGGGTCACCAGCTGCAGGAACAGGGCGCGGCACACGCCCCTCGCGTCGGGACCGAACTGCTCCAGCACCTGGTCGGCATGGGAGGCGAGCGCACCAGAGATCCCGCCGAGGGCCCGGTATCCTTCCTCGGTGAGCAGGTGTCGCGCGACGTCTCGCTTCGACCAGAGCTCCGAGGCCGTGAACTGGAGCAGCGGGAGCGCACCCGGCGTCGACTCGAGGTGTCGAATCATCTCGTCCACCATGGCGGTGGTCTCGAATCGGTAGCCCGCCAGCTCCGCGGGTTGCAACAACGTCTCGCGAAGATCCTCGGGTCCAGGGGCTCCCAGGAAGAACAGCCCCTGCGAGAGCTCGGCCATGAAGGCCGCGTCCTCGCCCACGCGCGAGAGGAAATCGGACCGAACGGATACGATGATACGTACGGGAGCGGTCGCGTCGTCCCCAGCACCGGAGAGGCAAGTGGTGAAGGCGCGCCGCATGTCGGGGTCCCCGCACAGCGTGTAGAGCTCCTCGAACTGGTCGACGAAGAGCAGGCAGCGGCGCCCCGTTTGGTACCCGCGGCCGCGGAGAGCGTTGCCGAGCAGACCTGGCTCCATCCGCAGGCGGATCGCGAGCTGCGTTTGCTCGGCGGGATCGGCCCCAACGCCGGCCTTTCCGATGAGCAGCGGAGCCAGGATCACGGCCAGGGAACGGAACGGCTCGCGCCCCGGGCGCACCGCCAGGATGTCCCACTCCGCCCCGAAGCTCCGGAGCGCAGGGACGACGCCGGCCCGCACGAAGGAGGACTTGCCGATGCCGGATGGCCCCACGATAGCCATCAACGGGCACTGCTGGAGGCGCGGCATGAACGCGGCGATCTCTCGGTTGCGGCCGAAGAAGCACGCCGCGTCTTCCTCCTGGAAGGCCCGAAGCCCCGCGTATGGGCCCTTCTCGAAGTGGGCCCAGGCCCGGAATCGTCCGGGGAGGAACGGCTCGAGGTCCTTGAGCACGGACTCCGCGTCGGGATACCGAGCGGCCGGCGCGAGCTGGAGGCACTTGTCCACCAGCCCGACGAGCTCCGGGGCGAGCTCCGGCATGAACCGCCCGATGCTCGGCATCGGTGTGTTCCGGGCGAACCAGTTCTGCTGCTGCTCGAGCATCGGCACGATCGGGTTCTGTCCGGTCAGCATCTCGAACAGCATGACCCCCACGGTCCAAATGTCGGTGCGATGGTCGACCTGCCCACCGAAGACCGCCTGCTCCGGCGACATGTACGCCAGCGTGCCGACGATCCCCGTCTTGCGGACCCCGGGCGATCCAGCGGCGGCCGCCGCCGCAGCGGGATCCGCCCCGGGGCCTTCGTCGTGGAGGACCTTGGCGATGCCGAAATCGAGGACCTTGACCGTCCCCGAGTCGGTGAGGAAGATGTTCTCTGGCTTCAGGTCGCGGTGCACGATCTGGTTCGCGTGAGCGAACGCCAGCGCGCGGAGAACGGCCGCCATGATCTCGGCAGTCCGGGTCGTCGGCAGCCGAATAGAGCGCTCGAGCAGCGAGGCCAAGGTCTCGCCCCGGAGGTACTCGAGCACCATGAACGGATTGCCTTCGTGCTCGCCGACCTCGTGGATGACGACGATGTTCTCATGGCTGCACTGCGCGGTGGCGCGCGCTTCGATGATGAAGCGTCGGGTGAACTCGGGGTCGTTGGTCTGGAGCAGCTTGACAGCGACTCTGCGGCCGAGGCGCGTGTCCCGCGCCAGGTAGACCACACCCATCCCGCCGCGACCCAGCTCGCGCATGAGTTCGTATCGGCCGATGGAGTTCGGCCGAGCGCCTACCTCCGAGGACCGGTTCGGCTGGGAGCGGTAGAATTCCCCGCTCCGCGGTTGGACCTCGCTCGCTGGCGGGATCTCCCTCGACGGTTGGAGCTCGCTCGGGAGCCGGTCCTGGCTCGGCGGGTGGACCTCCCCGGCTGACCGCCTCGGCGGGTAGACGTCCCTCAGCAGGTGGACCTCCCTCGGCGGTTGGACGTCGGCGCTGCTCGGCCAGCAGGGATGGTCCACGCTGGCCGCAATCGTGGCAGGCGAGCGCAGGGGTAGCTCCGCGGGAGGGGGGCCAGTGACGAGGAACGAGTCGTCGGGATCCCGCGGCTCCCCGGATCCCTCGACACTGGACAGTGGGGTGGACTGGATCGGAAATTTCATATCGAATTTCGCGGAGTATGCGCCCCAGAAGGACTCCTTCCTACCCTCACGGTCGCCGGTGGCACTCTACAATCTTTTCGAGGGAGGGAGAACTCATCGGGGATCGACAACGCGAGGTCTCGCCGTCCGGGTGCAGGCTCGGAAACCGGTGATGCGCCTGGGGCGTCCGCTCATGAGAAATCGAGGGAAGCAGGCGCCGGTCCGACCACAGATCAAGCCGGAGGTGTCCCTCGGGAACGCCCCGTACTCTGCCCACGGGCTCCCCAGGAATGGTCCGGCGATTCCGATTGCGTTCGGTTGGCGGACCAGAGTCCGAGAGGAGGCACTCTCCCCCAGGCATTGACCACCGAGCCGGAAGGAGAGAACGGTTGCCAGCCACGGCGTGGCGCCCGATCCTTGCCGCCTGAACGTGGGGCACCCCGCCATCGACAACCAGACCCCGTTCGCGGTCTTGTTGGTTGCCGACTATCCCCAGGTGCCCTCGGTTGCTCGAGAGAACGAGCCCATCGCATGGGGAGCCGATTCGTTTGAGGACATCAGAACGGTCGGCCAGCGGCGAGCCCGTCGGGTGACCGCCGTGGTTGAACGGCGCTGGCGCGCAGCGTCATTGTCCGGACACCCGAAGTGGACGGAGGACCACGGTGTGCGATCCATGACAGGACTCCTTGCCACCGTCGGATCGAGCTCTGCGTCCATCCCGGATGGTCGAAGGAGCCATCCGTGGAGCGCTGACACCCGGGGTCGGGAGGCGCAGGATGACCCGCAGATGCGATCCCCGCCGTTGCGACTGGGAGCCCTGTGCCTGCTCGCGGCCTGCTGCCCGCCTCTGCAGCCCTACCTGGGGCCTACGGACAAGCCAGGCGACGGGCCGGAGGATGTGGTTCCCGACCTGATCGTACTTCGCCGTCGAAAAGGTCTGTCTGCCCGAATAGTACCCGTTGCGGCACGAGGGAGCCGCGCAGTTCGGATTCGTGACCGTGAGCTCATTCGAGCCTGGGCCGGGGGATCGTTGGTCCGCGCCGTCATGCCTGCCCGTTGGGAAAGACGCGCTCCTTCGCCGGTGAGCAGCAATGCGGAGCGCTATCACTTCCGCAGGTAGTGGCACGTGTATCCGCCGGGGTGACGCTCGAGGTAGTCTTGGTGGTATTCCTCGGCGGGGGTGAACGTCCCCTCATCCGCGATCTCGGTCACCAGTGGCCGCCGCCACTTGCCGCTCGCGTCGACGCGAGCCTTCACCTCCTCGGCAATTCGGCGCTGCTCCACCGTGACCGTGAAGATCGCCGAGCGATACTGGGAGCCGACGTCGTTGCCCTGCCGATCCTTCGTCGTCGGATCGTGCATCCGAAAAAAGTACTCCTCGAGCAGCGATGCGTAGGTGATCCGCGATGGGTCGAAGATCACCCGGATGGCCTCGGCGTGGCCGGTGCGGCCGGTCTTCACCTCCTCGTAGGTCGGGTGCTTCATAGTGCCGCCGGCGTAGCCCACCTCGGTGTCCAGTACGCCGGGCACGGTGCGCAGGATCTCTTCCATTCCCCAGAAACAGCCGCCAGCCAGGATTGCCGTCTCGAGAGCGGAGTTGCAGCCTGGTTGCTCGCCGGGCGGCGGTTGCGTGCACGAAGCGGCGGAGTCCGCCGTGGGCACGGGAGGGGTGGCACCGCTGAAGAGGGGCACCAGATCCCCGTAACCCTCAGCCGCCAGCCGCGTGACCGGGACGAAGCGCAGGGCCGCCGAGTTGATACAGTAGCGTAGACCGGTCGGGTTTGGTCCGTCGGGGAAGACATGACCGAGGTGCGAATCGCCGTCACGCGAGCGAACCTCGGTGCGGGTCGTCCCCACTGTCCGATCGGTCCTCTCGCGGACCCGGGCGAGGTCGATGGGCCGCGTGAAGCTCGGCCAACCGGTACCCGAGTCGAACTTGTCCCGCGAGCTGAAGAGCGGCTCGCCGGTGACGACGTCGACGTACAACCCTTCCTCGTGGTGGTCCCAGTAGCGATTCTGGAACGGCGGTTCCGTCCCGTCGCGCTGGGTCACTCGGTACTCGAGCGGCGAGAGCTTCTGCTTCAGATCGGCGTCGCTGGGCTTGAGGAACCGACGGGTCATGGTGGGCACCTTCTGGAGCGGTTGGGGTCGATTCGCAACGTTGGGTCGCGTGGTCGTCGAGGCAGCCTCGCCGCCCACCACGGTGGGTGAGGTGGCCATGGTGCCGCGTTCCTCGCGGCCTCGCCGTGTGGCGCATGCCGCGGTCGAGAGCACGAGGGTGAGGGCGAGCCAGTACGAGCGTTCGGTCATCGTCTTCTTCCTCTCTGGGACCGGATATGCGGGAACGGAACCCCGGCCTCTCGCTGGCGCGCATGGTTCGCGCCAGACGATCGGGTCGACAGGGCGACCACCTCGCCGCCCGTGCCTGCGCCTCCGGTTGCCGGAGCATCGCCGCCCGCGCTCGCGCCTCCGGTTGCCGGAGCATCGCCGCCCGCGCTCGCGCCCCCGGCCGCCGAACCACCGGACGTGGACAGGCCACCAGTCGAGGTGTCGCCCGACCCTGGCGGCGCCCCACCCGTCGCGCCGCGGCGCTCTTCTGGCTCCTTGGCTGAAGGTCTGAATGGCAGATATCACTCTCATCAATTTGAACATGCTGTTCGTCCGCTACGGGGAGCAGGTGGAGCGTGAGCTCCACGTCCCCCTCGGACCGCTCTATCTCGTGGGAGCGCTGGAAGACGCGGGTTTCGAGGTGGACTTCCGCGACTACCAGACCGCGCCGGGCGAAGACCCCTTCGACCTCGAGGCGTTTCTCGATTTCCTTGGCGATCCGGCGCCGGTGGTCGGGCTCTCTTGCATGGCAAACCTGCTGCCGTTCACGGTGTTGGCCGCCGAGGCCATCCGTCGCCGCTTTCCCAACCGCCGTATCGTGCTCGGGGGCGTGGGGTCCAAAGCGGTCGAGCAACGACTGCTCGAGTGCTTCCCGTGGATCGACGCCATCTGTCGTGGCGAGGGTGAGCAGACGGCCCCGGAGCTCTTGGCGGCGCTGCTCCGCGGCCAGGACCTCTCTGCCGTGCGAGGGATCTCCTTCCTTGGCGGCGATCGTGTCGTCCATAACCCCGACCGCGAGCGGATCCTCGATCTCGACGGGATTCGGTGGCCGGCGTTCGAGCGAGTGAACCTCGGCCGCTATGCGGGCTATGGGATGATAACTAGCCGGGGATGCCCCTACCCCTGCACCTTCTGCAGCGTGGCCCCAGTATGGAACCACGTTTGCGCCATTCGGAGCCCGCGGAGTATCGTGGACGAGATGCGCCACCTCCACCGCCAGGCGGGGGTGGATCTCTTCCTGTTTCAGGACGAGTTCTTCGTCTCCGGCAAGCGTCACGTGCTCGAGTTCTGCCGTGAGCTCGAGCGATCGGGGCTCGGTGTGAACTGGAAGGCGTTCGGACGGGTGAACCTAACGGATCTCGAGATGATGCGGGCCATGGTCGACAGCGGCTGCGTGGAGCTTCGCTTCGGCATCGAGTCGGGCAGCGACGAGATCCTCGCGCGGATCAAGAAAGGGTTCTCGACGGCGGAGGTGCTCGATGTGGTGTCCCAGGCCATCCAGACCTTCCCCCGGGTCGATGCGTTCTACGTTTGGGGATACCCCTTCGAAACCATCGAGCAGTTCCAGCAGACCGTGTTCCAGATGGTCGCCTTCCGCATGATCCTGGATTTCGCGCGGCCCCGCGACCAGCTGCCGGCGGCGAGCTGATGCCAGGTCCGCGGAGCGCGAATCGACTCGAGAGGGCGC
>JAFGBI010000115.1 GCA_016933275.1 Polyangiaceae bacterium
GCTTCCCGGGGTACCTCGATACGGCCCGGGTTTCGATGCAGATCGACGTCGGCTTCGGCGATCGGGTGGTGCCGGGTCCGGTGCTCGTGGACTACCCTACAATTCTCGACCTGCCGGCTCCGCGCATTCGCGGATACACCCGCGAAAGCGTGATCGCCGAGAAGTTCCACGCGATGGTCCGGCGCGGGCTCGCGAACAGCCGCCTGCGGGACTTCTTCGACGTCTGGACCCTCGCGCGGCAGTTCGACTTCGACGGCGGCGTGCTCGCGGCCGCCGTCCGCGAGACGTTCGCGCGTCGCGGTCTCCCGGCGACGTTCCGCTCCGTGGCTCTCACGGAGGAGTTTGCCGCGGACCGCGCCAAGGTGGCGCAGTGGCGTGGATTCCTGCGGAAGAGCCGGCTGCAGAGGGCGCCGGCGGAGCTGGCGGAGGTGGTTGCTGCCATCGCCGCGTTTCTCGAGCCGGTGGCGGAGGCGCTCCATGCGGGCCGAGTGTTCGAGGGGCGCTGGCGGGCACCGGGGCCGTGGTCCCACGAATGAGATCTCCACCGGAACGTGGCGAGTTGCCTTCCGCGGGATGCGGGTCACGATGACTGCGATGGCCGTGTGCGCGCGACTGCGCTCTCGCCACGTGGACCTTCGGCGCCGAGAGAGTGATTACGAAGTCGGTCTCGTTCGGGGAACCGGACGACGAAGTCCACATGCTCGGTAGGCATGGCTGGATACCAGCCGTTGACGACCTTGGCTGCCATCTCGCGCTCGATGGGGCCCACGAGAAGGGCCGGGATTCGGGCAGGTTCTGGTGTTGGGCAGTGCCCCACCGTGACTAGACGAATCCGCCCGTTTGTCCGCGCAACTGCGTCGCGTAGCGGGCGCAGTTGCTCTGGCTGTATCTCGTCCGCCACCACGACCAGCCGCACGGCGGCGTCCGCGACCGCGCCGTCGATGAGCTCGACGAGGCGCATGTCGCTCGCCTGCTGCAGGTAGATCACCGACGCTGACCACGGTGCCTCGCGACAGAGCTCGAGAGCAAACCGAGTCTTCCCCCCCCCCGGGGTTGTCCATGGATGTGGAGATGCTGGACTGACCCGGTATCGAACTCGAGGGCGGAGCGTTGCCGCGCGATCTCCTCCTTGATGGAGTCCGGTGCCTGCCAAGGGACCTGGTGGACTTCGGCATTGGCCCAGTCAGAGAGCGTCCATAGCCCGTCGGGCCGTCCCGCCCAGCGGGCGGCGACGGCGGGATTCTGGTTGCACCAAACAGCCAGTCGCTCGCTGCCAATGACCTCGATGCGCTCGGTGGGTATCCCTGCTACCGATGCCTCGTCGGTTAGGATCTTCAGTCGGTCGCCCTCGCCTTTCTTGCCGTTCGTAGATCCCGAGCCAACCTCCACGAAACGTCCACCCGCCTCCAGCGTCTTCTTCGGTAGAGGCTTGCCAACCTCGCCTTTCAGACGCGCTGGCGTGCCGGAAGCTCCGGCCTTGAGCTGCCAGCACGTGTCCGTCTCGCCAAGCCAGTCGTCTTTGGTCGCGGGCTTCGCGGTCCAACCGTCACACCCGTCGTCCTTGGCCTTGTCCTCCGTGTTCACGCGGACCTCGGACAGCGGCGAGCCACAGCGATGGGCTTGGGCGCGCAGAAGCTCGATCATCAACTCGCTCAGCTCGGCATCGCCCAGGTGACCTTGTAGCCGACGGCGATGATGGCCGAGAGGTTGTAGTGCTTTGCGCTTTCGCAAGCAGGACCACTCGAAGCTGGTCGCACTGACGAGGCGTGCCGAGCGCGTGGTCATCTGCAACGACAGCGAGGAGAGTGGCGCAGGCGAGGCGGGCGCGGTGGAGACAGCGCGAGCGCTCTTCGAGGCCGGGCGCGACATACGCGTCGCCGTGATCCCTCGCCCCGACGGCGTGGCCAAGATCGACGTCAACGAGCTGGTTGCCACCCAGGGCGCGGATGCCCTGCGCCAGGTCATCGCCGGCGCGCAGCGCTACCCCGAGTACCTGCTGGAGAAGATCCCGGCGGACACGCCGAAGCAGGAGCTGAACCGAGCGCTGCGGCCTCTGCTGGAAGCCGTGGTGCGCCTGTCGCCGATCCAGCAGAGCGACTACCGGGCTCTCATCGCCGCGCGCTTCGGCATCGGCGTGGGGCCGGTGGGTGAGCGGCTCCGGCAGATCGCCAAGGAGCGGAAGCGGAACGAGGCCAAGGCCCGGGCGGACGGCTCCGAGCGCCCGTCCATCATGCTGGGCGGCCGCCAGCTTCGCGAGGTCATCGCCGAAGCCGGCGCGGTGGTGGCCGAGGCCAACGAGCGGCTCGTCGCCGAGGCGAGCCAGAGGCCGATCCCCTCGAACGACGCGGCCCCGCTGTTCGTGCGCGGCGGCAGGCTGGTCCGGGTCGACACCTCCAAGGGCAGCCCGGCGGTCGCCGAGCTCGACGAGGTCGAGGTCTATGGCCTGCTCGCTCGCGTGAAGGCCCGTACCCGGTCGAGACGAGCCGCCGCTTTCCTCGTCGTCGAGAGCGGTCACGCCCCTTCGATGGCCGCGCAGGCGCCCTGTTCAGGGGGGAGGGGGGGCGGTCGGAATTTCGGAGCAGCGAGCGTTCACGGGATGGGTGTCTACCGGTCATTTCGAGCGCGCCAATTCCGGAAAAGTGAGCGGGGTCAGCGCTGGAAAGTGACCAGCGCCTGCGCGCGATCACCGGAGAGGCTGGTGGTCACTTTGTTGCTGCAGGTGACCTGACGGGTCGCCGTCACGACCTTCAGCAGGTCAGATCCTGGATCGCGCGCACGAGGTCCTCGTCGCTGGGGTGGGCGTAGCGCATGGTGCTCGTGATGCTCGCGTGCCTGGCGAAGCGCTGGACCAGGCGCAGGTCCCTGGTCGCCCGGTAGAGGTTGGTGCAGCTCGAGTGGCGCAACCCATGAAAGGAGACCCGCCGCTCGAGCCCGGCACGCGCCTGCCACTTTGCGAACCGATCGCGGAGCTGGCGGTCGCTCAGCCGGTTGCCGTTGCGGCTCACGAACAGGGGCGCCTCCGGCGCGACGCTCTCTCTCTCGGCCCGCTTCC
>JAFGBI010000116.1 GCA_016933275.1 Polyangiaceae bacterium
CGTACAAGAACCTCTTCCTCCTAGATGAGGACAACAGGCTCCGGCGCATCGACTTGGGGAAGATCCACTCCAGTGCGGCACCGTCCATTGTCGATCTGGTCTTGTCCCGTCTTCGCCAAGAAGACCTCCTCACTGAAGCCGTAAGCGTCCGCACCCTGGTCGAGAACTGGCCTCCGGCGCTGCCCGCGTGGAGCACTCGATCGATTCGAGATGCCTTCTACGCATCGCCAAGACTTCCGCGGCTGTCGAACCCGGAGATCCTCAAGAACACGGTCGCCAGGGGCGTCTCGGACGGCCAGCTTGCCTACGCAACGGAGGTTGGCGACCTGTACGACCCGTTCGTATTCGGTAGGACGCTCACCGGAGCAGACGTGGAGATTGCAGACACCGTGGTCGTGCTCCGAAAGGACGACGCGCTCCTCATCCAGCAGGCCATCGAAGCAGGAAAGCCCCCGAAGCCCTCGACACATCCCCCTCCGCGAATCGGCGGAGGTGGCGACGTGATCCGCAGTGGCGGTGCTGGTGGGAGCACCCCGCCACCACCGTCGGTGTCTGGACGCACCGTTGGTGGCCTGCGCTGGGAGGGCGAAGTGCCGTGGCAGAAGTGGAACCAATTCTACAGCAAGGTCGTCTCCCGGTTCTCGATGAAGGGCGTGAAGCTGCGGGTCGTGGTGGAGGTCACTCCCGCTGGTGGGATGTCCGAGCAAGACCTGGAAGCAACCCGCGCGGCACTCAAGGAGATCGGGCTCAGCTCGGACATCACCGAGAAGTAGGGGGAGCGAATCGTTGAGCGACCGGTTCGCCGCCCACCAGGGTGAACCTCCAGAAGGAATTCTCTCGCGTTCCGCTGGACGGCTGAGCGGTCACCGTGGGGGCTCGAGGCAGAGCCCTGCCATGGCTGGGTCCGGAGATGTGGCACAGGCCGACGGCCAGCCCACCCAGGCCGGTGGCGAGAGCCTGACGTCGCCTCTCACTGAGCCACCAACCCCGCACTGGCGAGAAACGAGGCGGCCCGATGGCCGAATCTGCTACCTGCTCGGAGGCCTTGGTGAATCGAGTGTGCATCGACGGGAGCCTCGGGGCGCGATAGTGAACGACTGAACAGGAGATTTGCCGGGGCTACGGCCCAGGTCGATGGCGCCATGACGGCAGAAACCGGCCTCATCCGTTCCGAAGCGGAACTCGTTGGAGTCGCCCTTGGACTTGGCGCTGCTTCGGTCGGGAGATGGTCCACCGCAGAAGCCAAGTTGAGGGGCAGCTCGGCCAAGGTTGCCGACGGCCTCGTGGACCACGTCCGTGAAGCGATCTCGGTTGGCCTCGATCCCCTGGGCAACGCTTTCTGTTCTCTCCGCCGTCCAGCGGTCCGGCGGCCCATGGGGGCCACGTACACGTCCGCACCGATCATTGATGCGATGGTCGCCTCGGTTGCACGTCGCCCGGTCGTGCGGGTCGTCGATCCCGGTGCCGGGTCGGGCCGGTTCATCCTGGCTGCGGGGCAGCAGTTGCCGGATGCCCGTCTGGTTGCTGTCGAGATCGATCCGCTCGCCGCCATCATCCTGCGGGCGAATCTGAGAGTGACCGGCCTCGACCAAAGAACCACGGTGTTCACCGGCGACTACCGCGAACTGCGGCTACCCGCGGTCAAGGGGCCAACGCTGTTCATCGGAAACCCGCCCTACGTTCGACATCACCAGATCGGGCCGCAGTGGAAGGCCTGGTTGGTCGACGCGTCCAGCAAGCTCGGGCTGCGAGCGAGCCAGCTCGCTGGCCTGCACGTCCACTTCATGCTGGCCACGGCACTGTTGGCTCGTCCGGGCGATCTCGGCGTTCTGATCACCTCCGCGGAATGGCTCGACGTGAACTACGGCAGCCTCTCGAGATCGCTGTTCCTGGGATCGCTTAGTGGGACCGCCATTCACCTGATCGAGCCAACGGCAGCCCCGTTCGAGGACGCGGATACGACGGCGGCCATCACCTGCTTCGAAGTCGGCGCGAAACCTCGGACCATCAACCTCCGGAGGATCGAGTCTGCGGCCAGCCTCCATCCGCTCGCGGGTGGGTTGAAGGTCAAGCGTGAGGTCCTCCAGGCCTCCACGAGGTGGACGCCGCTGTCCCGACCGCCCAGGGAGCGACCCAGCGGCTACGTGGAGCTGGGAGAGCTCTGCCGAGTTCACCGCGGTCAGGTGACCGGAGCCAACAAGATCTGGATCGAGGGGCAGCACAGTCGGATCCTGCCGGAATCCGTTCTGCACCGGGCCATCACCAAGGCCCGCGAGCTGTTCGCCGCCGGGCCAGTGCTCGCTGACCCCCGGGCGCTCAAGCGGGTCATCGACATTCCCGCCGATCTCGACGAGTTGCCTGCCCGGGAACGCAAGGTCGTCGCCGCATTCCTCGATGTCGCGAGGAAGATGGGGGGCGCTGAGGGCTTCATCGCAACCCACCGGAAGTCATGGTGGAGCGTCGGTCTGCACGAACCAGCACCCATCCTGGCAACGTACATGGCACGCCGGCCCCCCGCGTTCGTGCGCAATCTCGCTGGGGTCCGCCACATCAACATCGCTCACGGCATTTATCCTCGTGTCCCTCTCCCGGACCACGTGCTCGACGCCCTAGCCCGGTTCCTCAGCTCGGGGACTTCCGTCGATTCGGGACGCACCTACGCCGGTGGCCTCACGAAGTTCGAACCGAAGGAGATGGAACGTCTCCTTGTGCCGTCCCCGGATCTCTTGCAGGGAGCCGCAGCGGAATGAAAGCCGACGCGCCGCTCGCGCCCCCACCCCGATGGTCAACGGACCGCCTGGAGGAAGATCTCCAACGTGCCGTCGAGCGGTTTCGCGTGGAGCGCACGACCGAGCCACTGGAGCGATACCTCTCGGAGTTTGCGGAACGCCAGAAGGTCTTCGAGTCGCTCTTCCAGCGAACGAAGGACCTCGCCCACCTTCGCAGGCTTGGGGCGGCCATCCTGGACTCGAAGGAGATGCAGGAGGCGGTCCGCTACCTGGCCGGGCCCCCGATCTCCGAGGACGATCTGAAGACGCTGGCCTCGGCGTCTTCGATGTCTCCTGGTGTGTTGGCCGGCGACCCGAACCTCGCGATCCGGGTGCTCGACACCATCGTCCTCGCGTTGGATCGGCAGCGGTTCCCCTGGGTCCTGCAAGAGCGCAAGCCCACGGCCAGTGAACGATCGGCGGCGCTGCTCGCATCCGCAGCCCTCGTGGCCTCGAAGCGGGTCGAGACAGCTCGCCGAAATGAGGGCAAGGAGGCTCAGGAGACGCTCGTCTGCCAGGCGCTTAGCGACGCTGGATTCGAGCAGGTCGAAAGCCGTATGGCACGGACCCACCTGGAGGCACCTGGCCCAGGGGAGTTCTGTCGCGAGAGCCAGCTCGGAACCCGAAAGGCGGATCTGCTCGTCGGCCTGTGGGACCGACGCGTTCTTCCGATCGAGTGCAAGGTTTCCAACTCGGCGACCAATTCGATCAAGCGGCTCAACAACGACGCGGCCGTCAAGGCCGAGGTGTGGCGGAAGGACTTCGGGGAATTGAACGTCGTGCCCGCGGCCGTCCTCGCGGGAGTCTTCCACATCAGGCACCTGGTTGAGGCTCAACACAGGGGGCTCGCGGTGTTCTGGGCTCACGACATGGAGAGCCTCGTCAACTGGATCGCGACGACGAAGGAAGGGAAGGGCCGTCCCCGGACGCGGTGAGGAGCGAGCATCAACCGCGGGGGCGAAGGGCCTTCTGGCCGGAGGAACGGCGAAGGGGAAGACGGGGAGCTGATGTCCAACGGGCGTCACGTAGGAACGAGGGACGAGACGGCACCTCATGTTCGACGGAGCGCCGGATGGTGCTTCGACCGGGCACGGGAGATGGTGGAAGCGGTGGTCGGGGAGATGGCGACAACAGTAGCGGCCCGACGCGGGCGTCTTCTGACGCCCCATGCCTCAATGCCCGCACTGCAACCTCGGCAGGAATGAACATGCCCTCCAACATTGCCCAGGAACAGATCGGCCTCTCCCGTGTGCTCGAAACATGTGCAAAGATGGACGCGATCTGGCGACCAACACCAAACCACGACCTGGGGATCGATGGTCAGATAGAGTTCCTTGAGCCAGGCACGTGCGCCAGCACAGGCATCCTCGTTGCTGTCCAAGTCAAATCCGGGCCGAGCTACTTCAAGGACGCCAAGGGTAGCACTGTGCCATTTTATCCGGAGGCGAAGCATCGGCGCTATTGGCTCCGATTGCGCCTGCCCGTCATTCTGGTGCTCCACGATCCCACCCAGAACGTGACCATCTATGACGCCGTGCGCCCACACCTGATGCGGAACGAACCCGTCATGGTGCCGATCTCCCAGACCTTTGACCCAGCCGCGCGAGCCGATCTCGTCGAACTTGACGAGGACCGAGGTTTGACGGGCCGCGACCCGGAACGGATCTTAGCCAGTTTTCGAGAGATCAGGGTCAGCGTCGGTGGCGACCGAGAAATCTCAGGTATCGAGTTCCTGTTGACCTGCACCGACATTGCGGATGGTGTTTTTGAGCTTCGTATGTGCCGCATCATGGAGCTGCTCGATCTCGCCTCGGATGACGGGATCTGCGTGGGAGCTGACACCTATGATTTCATCCTAAGGTGCGTGCTGAAATGTTGGGGCTGGGGCCTTGTTGAGTCCTTCGAGCCCGAGTTCAGCGAGATGTGGTGGGTACAGCACATGGTCCCCGATGTGCAGGTGCCGATTACGCGCCATGGAAGAGCTGTGCTGGAGGTCCTGCTGTCAGGCGTCGATAGGTACGTGGCGGTATCCGCGTTTCCCAACCTTCGCCCGATTGGTCCTCGGGGCGTCGCTGACCTCATCTCGAAGAACGCTCGTCGAGCCAGTGTGCGTCTCGATGGGCTCGACAAGCTAGGCGAGGTGCCTCGTTGAACCGTGTCGAGGCATCAGAAGGTTCTGGGCGGCGCGGGGCAGGGTGATGCCGGACTACGACGGGCGGAAGGGGCGGCTGAGGGACGTGGGGGTGAGGCTGGGGTGGTGATGGAGCCGAATCGTCTGCGCTTTTCCCTTCCCGAATCGCCTTTGGTGATAGCCCTTCCCGATTGCTTGGAGGTCTTCGCAGACGAGCAGGGGACCAGCCGCCCTTCTGGAGGCGCGGAGTTCGCGGTCGGCCTGGCCTATGCGAGGGACACGGGCTGGGCGAGCGCCATCCAGAGGGCCCTTGCAGTGCGGAGTCAGGCCGCGGACCACGGGTGCCTTGCCAGGGCTTACTTCCACGCGTCCAAGGACTGTGCCGCCTGTCGCGGAGTTCTGGTGACCACGATTCGTGACGAGCTGCCTCCGTTCTTTTTCGACTCGATCCGATGGGTCCACGCTCGAAGCACTCCGGAACATCCGATCGGCGCGAAGCTTCACCATCATGTTTCGACTCTCGCACTTGGTCGCATTGCGTTCGGTCGGCCGCATCGCCAGGTGCGCCTCATGTTCAATAGGGCGAAGGGGCTCTCCGCGGAGTCTTGGCGGGTATGGCTCGCCGAGGAAAGAGAGGTATGGCTCAACCTTATGATTCGCATGGGAGGACGCACAACTTTCTTCCCGGAGCTTGTCGCCGAGGAGGTGGAGCCGAACAACGCGGGAACGCAAGTCGCGGATTACCTTCTCTGGGCAGAACGGAGATTGCTAGAGAAAGGCACGTGCGGTCCCCTTGATGCAACGGGCATGATGCTGCTGTCGGAGAACCAAGACCCGGGCGCCGCCACCATTCGCCATTACAGTACCCACGATGCGATCATGGGAGGGTTTGCGCCGCGTCCGAAGGGCCGAATGCCGGACGACCCCGTGCAGGGTCTGAACGTCATAGAGGCAGCCACGCGCGACATCTTTCGACGCAGGCCTCCGCAAGTGGAACACCTCCTGGTGCACAGCGCATTCGCAGAAGAACCTACATTGCCGATCGCGCCACTGGGCAGCCGGCAGATCGAGCTTCTGCTGAGGTCCTTCCTCCAACTTGTGGACACCGGACCGGTCTATGACGCAAGGAATTCAGACCAGGTCCAATTCGTCAGTGACCTCGCCTTCCTTGCGGCATACCTCCTCAATCCCGAGAACGTTTCGCGCACGGACCGCGTGTCGATCATTCACGCCTGGCAGGATGCCCGACGCAATCGCGGGGTTGTGGTTGGATGAGCGCGGGCTTCCGGTTCCCCCACTTCGGCCAGTCCAACCTGGGGGAGGCCGTGGGGTGGGCACGCCCGGATGAGTACCCGCCGCGGAACAACCGGACCAACAAGGCGCTGCGTTCCCTTGGCCACGATGTGAAGCTGTTCTCGAAGGCGGGACTATGACCCCCTCCCTCGGCACCTACCCCTTCGGGCAACCCCTTCGTCGGGTCATCCAGACGGATCGCTCCCCGAAGCGGGTCTTCGTCCTCGGGGTGTACGCCAGCGCGGTCCATGCCCGGTGGGTAAGCCCCGAGGGCCGCACGCTGATCGCCGCCCTGGCCGTAGCCTCGGAGCCGTACATCTTCTGGAGAGGGGACGGAGTCGAGGAAATCGTCGCCGGGATCCAAGTGCCCGAGGGGGCGGGCAAGCTGGTCCCCGCCGCGGCCCAGCTCAACGGCCCGTCCGGGGTGACCCTGGACACCGGTGTCCTCGGGCCCCTCGGGCTCACCCGGGACGACGCTTGGCTGTGCGACCTGGTGCCGCACACGTGCCTGAACCCGAAGCAGAAGGCCGCTCTTGACCGCGAGTACGTACCCCGGATGGCCAAGCTCGGGCTTCCCGAGGTGGCTCTCCCC
>JAFGBI010000117.1 GCA_016933275.1 Polyangiaceae bacterium
GAAGAGATGGCGGCCTATCTCGAGGCATGTCTCGACGAACCTGGGGCTGACGCGGCGTTCATCGCCAAGGCGATCGGCGACATTGCGCGAGCCAAGGGCATGTCGCAGGTGGCACGCGAGGCGGACATGTCGCGCGAGAGCCTGTACAAGGCGCTCTCGGGGGACCGGAGCCCCGACTTCGACACCATCCTCAAGGTGCTCGGCGCTCTCGGGCTCAAGCTTCACGCGGAGCCTGCGTAGCTGCTCCCGGCTGTCCGCCGGTCACCGCTCGTGCAGGTCGCGTGTCCCCGCTCAGCCGACCCCCAGGCTTTGCCTGCACGTGGACACCACGCGCACCGACCATCACCCCAACAGTCCATCCCACCCGACGCCCAGAGCGCGTGACCTCCGCGAGCGCCTGGACAGCGCGGCGGATGAAGGACTGTCCCGCCGCAACCTCCCAGGTGGATCTCCGAGGGCGACCGGAATGGATCACTCGGAAGGCGCCGCCGAAGCCGCCGCTTCGTCGACGACGTGAAGGCACGCACGGACCTTGTCGCGCTCATCGGTCGCGACCTCGCCCTCGAGCCGTCAGGCTCGGTCTTCAAGGCCCGCTCGCCGAAGCACCGCGACACGGACCCGTCGTTCGTGGTGTGGCCGGCGACGCAGACCTGGCACGACTTCTCGGGCGGTGGGAGTGGCGGCACCGACTGCCTCGACTACCTCGTGCAGCATCGAGGCCTGGGCTTCATGGAGGCGCTCCGCACGCTCGCCGCCGAGACGGGCGTACCGATGCCGGGTTGGTCTCCCGAGCGAGCTGAGGCCGAGGCGAAGCGTGTCGTCGAGCGGCGGCGCATCGAGGCGCTGCTCACTGAAGCCGCCGGCTACTACCACCGCGTGCTGCCGTCGAAGATTCGCCGCGAGCTCTACGGCCGGCACTACGGCTTCACGGACGAGACCATCGACCAGCTCCAGCTCGGCTGGGGCGGCGGTGACCTGTTCGAGCACCTCACCGAGACCTGCGGCGCGAGCCGCGAGGAGGCGCTGTCGACGGGCCTCTTCGTGCTCGCTGGTGGCGAGGTGCGCGAGCTCTTCCGCTGGCGGCTGGTCCTGCCCCACTGGCGCACCAACCGCGTCGTCTACTTCATCGCGCGGCGCACCGACTGCACGCCCGACGACCCCTGGGAGCAGGCGAAGTACAAGAAGCTGCTGACGCACGGTGAGAAGCACCGCTACGTCTCGCCCGAGGTCGGCAACGACTACTTCTTCGGCAAGGCGGGCGCGCTCGAGACGGCGCGCGTGCTGCATCGGGCAGGCCGGGACGTGCGCATCGCGAGCATCCCGCGGCCCGCAGGCGTGGCGAAGATCGACGTGAACGAGCTCGTGCGCGACCAAGGGCCCGAGGCCCTGCGCGCGGTGATGGCCCGGGCGAAGGAACTGCCTGCGTTCCTGCTCGATCGCATCCCGCAGAATGCGGACCCCACCGAGCTAGCGATGCTTCTCGCGCCCGTGCTCGAAGCCGTCGTCGTGTGCTCGCCGCTTGAGCGCGACGCGCACCTCGACGCGATCGCGTGTGGCTCGAGCTGCCGGAGGGGCTCGATCTGCCGCCGGTGCCGGCGTCGCCGACCAAGGCCGAGGTCGCCCGGGCGCAGGCGATGTTCTTCGATGAGTTGCTCGTCGACTTCCCCTTCGTCGACGCCTCGGACAAGGCGCACATGCTGGCCGCGTTGCTCCTGCCGTTTGCGCGCAGGCTCGTCGAGGGGACGACGGCGATCCATCTCGTCGAGGCTCCGGCCGCCGGCACCGGCAAGGGCCTGCTCGTCAGCGTGCTCTTCGTGCTGGCCACCGGTCGCAGTGCGGAAGCCGGCACGCTGCCGCGCGAAGAAGACGAGGTCCGAAAGAAGCTCACCTCCGAGCTGCTGGCGGGCAGGCCCATCCTCGCGCTCGACAACGCCGACCCGAAGCACGGCGTCGACAGCGCGGCGCTCGCCGCGACGACCACGACGGAGTTCTGGGTGGATCGGCTGCTCGGGCAAACGCGCTCGATGACGCTTGCCAATCGCGCGGTCTGGATGCTGACGGGCAACAACGTGCGCCTGTCGACGGGGCCTGCGCGCCGGTGTGTGCGCATCCGCATCGACGCGGGCACCGACCGCCCGTGGCGGCGAGCCGCCTTCAAGCATCCGGACCTCTTGCGCTGGCTGCGCCAGGAGCGAGGCGCTGTCATCCACGCGGCGCTGACGCTCATCCAGAGCTGGCTCGACAGGGGCAGGCCGCCTGGGAAGGAGCGCCTGGGCTCGTTCGAGAGCTGGGCCGAGGTCATGGGCAGCATCCTCAACGCCGCCGGCGTCGAGGGCTTCCTCGGCAACCTCGACTCGCTGCACGAGGCCGCCGACGAGGAGGGCAGCCTGTGGCGGGACTTCGTGGCCGTCTGGTGGATGACCCACCAGGACCGGCCGGTCTGCGTGGCCGACCGCCTGTCGCTCTGCCAGTCGGCGGACCTGATGGTGTCGGTGATCGGCGAGGGCACGGAGAAGTCGCAGGTCACGAAGCTCGGGACGGCGCTGCAGTCGGCGAGGGACCGAGTCTTCGGCGAGCACCGGGTGCCTGCGGTCCGGGACCCGCGGATGAAGCGAAGCCACTTCCGCCTCGAACCCGTGAGCAGGCGAAAAAGGTCCGGCAGGTCCGGCTTGTGCTGTGATTCCAAGGAGTTGGCGAGCCGGACCTTGGAGGATTTGGACCCGAGCACGACCCGGTCGTTCACTTGGAGATCACCGCCAGCAGTGGCGAACACGACGTCTCCACGCTCCACCGCCTCCGGGAGCTGGAAGTACAGCTCGATCGTCTCGCCGGGTACACCC
>JAFGBI010000118.1 GCA_016933275.1 Polyangiaceae bacterium
CGAGCCATTGGCTCTGCACGCCATCCGCTCCTTGCACGGCGTCGATGTCCTGCGGTTTCTCGGCTCCCAACGACCCACCTGCTTCACCGGGGAGGTCCGCAGCAATCTGACCGAGCGCGCCGAGGGGATCCGCATCAAGCACGCCGCCAACGGCAACAGTATCAAGGTCTACGACAAGGCGTATGCCAGCCGAGCGGCACCCGCCCACACCCCTACCCGTGGGCGTCAGCGGAACCCGGATTGGGGTCGCGGTGACGCTGCTCGGCGGCGCCGTCGTGCTGTAGCGGGGCAGATGGCCACTACCGTGGCCGACGCCCCGCGGCAGACGCCACCTTCTCCTCCAATGGAAGACGAACCGACCAGGGGTCGGCGCCGCCTCGAAAGCGGATGGGTCCGCAAGGAGGGGATCGAGCCCTCCGTCTTCCTCCGCTGCGCAATGGGAAGTCGAACTGGAGAGGTTCCAGGTTCGCCCGCTAGGCGGAACGCACCGAGAGGTGTAGCGTTCGATTCGTCCGACTTCCGCCGTCGTTACGTCGTTCATGGTGGACGTACCCAACTGGCGAAGGGGGCCGGCCGTGACCCGGTCCATGGCGGGTTCGATTCCCGTCGTCCGCCCCACGGAGCTATCCGCGCCCCGGCGCTCCGGGAGCACCACGGTCCGCAGAACCGCGGAGGAGGGTTCGATTCCTTCCCGGGACTCCACGCATCGCGGGGCTCGGTTTCTGGTGAGTCCACCTACCCAACAAGCAGGACGAGCTGGGTTCGATCCCCAGCCCCCGCACCCCGTTTCCTCTCCTTTCTTGCCCCAAGGTGTCCTCATGTACACTCAGACTCTCATCCTCAATCAGACCTACAACCCGCACGAGGTCGTCGACTGGAAGGACGCCGTGACCGCGATGTTCAAGGGCGCCGTCGAGGTGCTCATCCAGTACGACGCGGTCCTCGTGCACATCGATCGGCACAGTCTCCTCACCTTCCCGGAGCTCGCTCGTGCCCTGCGGCAGGTGATCGGGACCGACGCCGAAGAGCTCACCATCAAGGTGCCAGCCGTGGCCGTGCTGCGACGTCGCCTCAGCGCCACCAAGTCGGGTGCGAAGTTCTCGAAGCTCAACGTCTGCCTCCGTGACGACTTCCGCCGTCAGTACTGCAGCGCGCGGCTCCCGATGTCCGAGCTCAACTACGATCATGTGATCCCGCGCGCCCGCGGCGGCAAGACCGAGTGGGAAAACATCGTCATGACGTGCTTCGCGTGCAATCAGCACAAGGGCATGAAGACGGTGACGGAGGCAGGGATGCGGCTCCTCAAGGTGCCGACGCGCCCGGCCGTCCTCCCCATGCGCGGCCCCGTGATCGATTACCGTCGGGCACCTCCCAAGTGGGAGCCGTTCATTGCTCAGGTTGCCTAATGGCAGCCCTCAGTCCCAGCTCCCCTCGCCGCGGAGCGTGGTCCACGAACACGTAGGCCCGCCGGTGCAAGTAGGCGCGGCGATGGCGGAGGTCATCACGGTGAACGTGTCCACGAGAAGCTCGCTCGGCATCCCGTAGCACAGTGAGGGCGTAGAAAGAGAAGAGGCGAACGAAGTCGGCGACGCCTCCCTCGAACTCGTAGAGTTCGTGGAGGTGCTGTAGGAAGCGGCGGCGACTGTCCTCGAGGGAACGGGCACGTTCACGCGCCTGGTCAGCAACGGCTGCGAGAGCAGTTGGATCGGCGTCGCATCGTGCGCTCGTTGCCGCTCGCTGCGCGCGGGAACCTGCTTGGCAGGCGCGTAGTGCGGGGGTGATGAGAATGCGGGCAACGCCGACCGCGAGTCTCTGGTCGCGGAACTGCGGAATACGTGCGGCGAAGTCGTTGGTGATGGCGACGACGGGCGCGCAGGCCCTTGCGGTTGCAGGACGGGAATCGTGAGCGGCCCACCAGGGCAGCCCGGGTGGAGATCGCGAAGCTGGCCGTGGTGATTGCAGTGTGCGCCTGCGGTGCCAGAACCCACACGAGGGCACAGGACGGAGGGGCATTTCCAGAGGTACTGCACTGTTCTCACCCACTGCCGGAAGCGTGCGGTCCGGTGCTTCGCAGACACGATCACCTCCCCAGCGAAGCGCCGGGAGTCTGCGCAGGGGATGGGGCGGCTCCACCCGCCAACCTCACGCGGGACGAGTCACGATTTGCGTCGGCCATTACACCGGAAGCTGCCCAAGCGTGGCGGTTGTTTGACGATGAGCAATGGGCCGAAGCCATTCCGCTACTCGAAGCCGTGGCGTTGGGGCGCTATGGAGATTGCCTCGACGACCGTCGGCTCGCCGAGAACAAGCTGGCCGTCGCCCTGGCTCACACCAGCGACTGGACCGCCGCGACCGATCCGTTCATCGCAATCGCCGAGCGCCCCCGTCATGTCAAGCACGACGAGACGCTGCTCTGGCTCGTCAAGGCAGCGACCGACCGTTGCCCCACTCGGCGCGTCCTCCAGGCACTTGTGCGGTACCCCGTGTCCAGCGCACCCTTCTCGAACCCAAAGGACCCACACCTACAAACTCGCCACCCTCGCCGCTCCGCCCAACCCGGACGACATCCTCGCGGCGCGCGACCTGCCGGCAGCGCTCGAGGAGATGGGCCTCAACCTCGCCGATCGCGGGCTCGAGGCCGAGCGCGCGCGGTTCGAGGTCCTCTGCCGGGACGAGCGCGCCCTGGAGCGACGCTTCGAGCGCTGGTTCCCGCAGCTCGAGCCCGAGCGCGGGGCACCGACCCCGAGGACCTCGACCCCGGAGACACCCACCCCGGAGTCCGCCGACGCCGCGCTGCTCGAAGCGCTCGAGGTGATGCTGCTCACGGTCGCGGAGTTCGTCACCTACCTCGACGGCGCGCCGCTCCAGCGTCGCCTGGACGCCATCGAGATCCTCGAGCGGCTCCTGCTCGAGGGCGGCGTCGCCCCCTGGGAGTACGCCCGCGCGCAGCGGTCGCTGACCGAGACCGCGCGGCGCGCGCTCGGTGCCGTGCGCGCGGCGGTGCAGGAGCGGCAGGTGTTACCGCCCGCGCTACCTGACGGATCCGGGGCCCTTTCCGTGCGGCCTGCATGATGGAGGTTCGGGCTTGGCAGCCCCGCTCGCCGTTGCGTAGCCAGTTTCTTTGGTGATCCGGGCGACTTCGCTACGAGCCGCGCGCTGTAGGAGCGGACCATTGGCACGGGGCCGGCTTGCACGAAGAGAGTCGAGGGATCCCATGGCATAGCCGCCTCGGATCCCTCGGTGCTCCGACACCAGTGCATCGAGGACGGAGCGTCTTCCGCATCGGCGGATCAGTGAAGCCTTGGCTGGAAGGCGCGGCGCCGGGGAACGCGACCGAGCACACGCGCTCCGGCATGCCTTCGCCAGATGCTGGTTTCGACCGAAACCTCGCCGAGCCGCCGAACGTCGACGACCTGAAGGGCTCGATCGCCGAGGCTCCCGCGCGGAGGTCGAGCCCGGACGAGGGGAGCTCGGGCGCCTGGTCTGGTGAAGCCCAGGCGCCGGGCGAGAGGCACTGCTGAACGGGAACACTGCCGTCCTGGCGACCCTGCCCCGCTCCATCCCGGGCGCCTTGCCTCCCTTTCGGCTCGCGCGCTGGCGGCTCGCTCGCTACTGTCGTTCCCGGCCTTCGGCCTGCAAACCTCAGGACTGCATGGGACACCTCGGCGCCAAGGAAGCCATCGATCGCCTGGCAGAACGCCTCGACCACCTGCACGTGCGCGCGCCATTGGCACCCGCGCTGCGGGGGATCCTGAGCGAACTTTACACACCGGCAGAGGCTGAGGTCGTCGCGGCGATGCCGGGGGTGCCGAGCCCGCTCGGTGCGGTCGCGCGCGCGAGCGCGCGCACCGAACCGGAGCTCGGGGCGCTGCTCGAAGGGCTGTGTCGGAAAGGATTGGTGATCGACCTCTGGTCGGCGCGGCAGAACGCCCATCTCTACTCGCCCTCCCCGTTCGTGGTCGGGGTCTTCGAGTTCACGATGATGCGCTCTGCACCCGACGACGATCACCGGCGTCGGGCCGCGCTCTTCCAGGAGTACTGGCAAGAGCTTATGGCCGCCAACTTCGGCCCGGAGCGGCGGGTCGCGCTCGCCCGCACGCTGCCCCACGAGGCGGCGCTGCCGGAGGGCAGCGTGGAAGTGCTGGACTACGAGCGGGCCTCGGATCTGGTCGGGCAGGCGCGCCGCTTCTCGGTCGGCCTCTGCTCCTGCCGCCACGAGAAGCACCACCTCGGCGAGAAGCGCTGCAGCGTGCCGCTCGAGTCGTGCACCGCGCTCGACCATGGCGCGGACTATCTCATTCGCAATGGTCTGGCCCGTGAGATCTCCCGGGAGGAGATGCTGGAGCTGGTGGAGCGCTCGCGCGCCCTGGGCCTGGTGATGAACGCGGACAACGTGCGCAGGCGCGGCACGTTCATCTGCCACTGCTGCTCCTGTTGCTGTAACCTCTTGCTCGGGATCACGCGCTTCGGCTGTCCGAGCACGGTGGTCACTTCGAACTTCGTGGCAGCCGTCGACCCGGCATCCTGCGACGACTGCGGGCGCTGCGTGCGGGCCTGTCCGGTGAAGGCCATCACGGCTGGCGCTGATACGGCTGGCGCTGATGCAGCTGACGCTGCCGAGCTCAGGCCTGCCAACGCGAGCCGCGAGCAGCCCGCAGGAGCGCGGGGTGCCGGCTGTCCCAGCGTGGATGCGGACGTCTGCCTCGGTTGCGGGGTTTGCGTGACCCGCTGCACGCGGCACGCGCTCAGCTTGGAGCGGCGGCAGCGCCGCGTGTTGCACCCGGAGAACACCTTCGAGCGGGTGATCCTGATGGCTCTCGACCGGGGCACGCTGGAACACCTGATCTTCGACGGTCCGAACCGCAATGCCCCCGAGTTCCTGCGGGGCTTCGTGGGGGGGGTTCTCCGGCTCGGCGTGGTCCAGCAAGCGTTGCTCGGCGATCGACTGCGCTCCGTATTCCTGCGCACGATCACGGCTCTGGCCGGCGCGGGAGGGAAGACGGCCACGGAGCTCTGATCCGCACGGGCGCGTCGCCAGCGCGGCAGGTTTCCAGCGGGGTTGCGGGAGTTGCAGCGTCGGTGCCCGGTTGAGATGGTCGTTGGAGGATCATGTAACCATCCGCCAGCGACCCGGGGCGTTTGGAACCCCTGTCCGCGACGGCGGCGTCGCTCCGCTGAAGGGCCCACCAGCTCGACAACTTCGCCATCGCCATGCGGGCCACGGTTGAAACCACGATGATCGACCGGATGGAGCAGAACTCGGCGATCGTCGCCAAGTACCTCAACGAGCCCGACTTCCAGCGCGTCGTCTTCGATGCCGTGGTGAAGCGCCTGTTCGAGGAGATCGTGTCCTTTCGGCGGCAGTGCGTGAGGCAGAGCGCGCAGCCCGGAAGCCTCGCCCGGCGCGAGGCTACCCATGAGCACCAGCACGAGAGAGGCCGCGCTTTCTGCGCTGCTCGGCGTTCGCCGGGAGTTCGAGGTCTGGCGTCGGGCGCACGGCGGCCCGGGGATCCCGCTGCCCGAGCGCCTGTGGGCCGAGGCA
>JAFGBI010000119.1 GCA_016933275.1 Polyangiaceae bacterium
CACAATTCATCCTAGAAATTCGCAGCGGTGATCAACCTATTTTCGATCGACTCCTAACGCTCACCGCTCGACGTGCGCGGCACTCACCGTCGATGGGTGATCCTCCGGGATTGGCGCTCATTCGCTCGAGAGGCAGGCCCCCTCATCCTGGTAGCACTCACCACCCGGAGGGCAGTCTTCGTCGCGGGAACACGCCGGTGCGCAGAACCCAGCGGCACCGACGTTGCGGAAGCCGGGCAGGCACACGGGGGCGGCGTCGGGTTCGCCGCGCGAGCAGGCGACCATCCGTCCGCAATCGCTCGCGTGACTACGGACGCAGTCATGGTCGGCGTGCACGATGGCGATCTCTGCGGCCTCGACGGCGCAGGATGGCTGCCCGTACGCTTCCTGGAAGCATCGGCACATGGCCGTGACGTCCGGCTCCCAGACGTGCGCCGCCGGGGGCTGGCCCTTGGCGCAGCGAAATCCCAGGTAGGTGGCGCGGGTGCCTCGGGATTCCGCGATACGTCGGGTCGCGCGCAAGAGATCCGGCTCGGCCGAGCTCCACGCGCCCCCCCGCACTGCGACCGGCATCCAAGGCGCGCAGGGGGCCGAACCGTCATAGCGACAGAGGGGGGTCGAGGTCAGCTCCTGCATGCTGCCGCCTAGGTCGAGCACGCCGTAGGGAGAGACATCCCCGCGGGATTCCGCCACGCGACAGGGCCCATCCTGGCGGCGGTTCCAGCAGGCGCGACCCACGGGCTCTCGGCTTCCCCAGGGGAAGGGCCGGCGATCGACGCCGCGCGCGGCCAGCTCCCACTCTTCTTCGGTCGGAAGGCGCGCGCCGCGGTCTGCGCAATATGCCTGGGCCTCGGTGAAGGTGACGCAGCTCATCGGTAGCTCGTCGCGTTCGAGCGTCCAGGTGCACTCTCGCGGGTTCTCGAAACCGATCGCATGGCGATCCGTCGGGGCTGCGCAACGTCCGTTCTTCACGCAATCACGGTACGCACCGACCGTGACCTCGGTCCGGTCGAGGCAGAACCCGAGGAGCGCGACCCGGTGTTCCGGCCTTTCGTCTTCCTCCGGAGCGCCGTTGTCCCCCATGGTGAATGTCGCACCCGGGATCGCGACCATTCCCTCGGGACAGACCGAGGAGGCCAGCGATGGCCTGGAAGAGGCCGGCGCGTCCGCTGGGGTCGAGATCGTCACGACGTGGTTCGACGCCGGTGCCGCCGTCCCCCGTGGGCCGCCACAAGCCACTGGCAGAACCAAGCCCAGGAACGCGGTCGCCCTCCACCGCAGGATCCAACCCCCGCGCCTCCAAGACGGAGGTAGCCTCCTCCGCGCCGCAGCACGCCTCGGTGCTGCCATGGGCGGCTTCCGCAGAATGGTTGCCTCTGTCATCTTTCACTCGCCTGGTGTGTGGCGCGACCCATGGGGCGACAGCGTACCGCAGTCTACCCTGGGGCCCAGCGCGTCGATCCCAGCTCCACATCATGACCCAGCGCGGCGACCACGGCGGCGGGCCTGAAAGCCGGACATTCGGCTGCTCGCTCCCGGGGGGGGGCAGCTCGGGTTGCGTCGTGGGTCGGGCGATGGCTTCTCGAACGCCAAGCGCAGCTACCTCATCGCCAACGGCACCTACGCCTCCTCGAGCAACGTGCTGTTGTGGGTGACGAGCGGGGGCACGACGGCCGTTCCCCGCTATTTCGTCGGGGAGAGCCGTGATGGCGTGATCATCAACGCGCGCGCGACCATCGAGGCCGACCACGTGGTCATCCAGAACCTCACGTTCGATCTCACCGGCTACGTGAAGGGCGGCTCGTTCAACACCATCTCGATCGAGGGTGCGAACAATACGACGATCGACCGCGTCACCTTCACCGGCGACTGTCAGACCGGGAGCACTGGTGGCCACATCGAGCTGAACGGCACCGTCGGCACCGTCGTCGACTCCTGTATCGTCGGGAATTTCGGCAACTGTGGTCCAGACGGCCATCTGGACCACGGCATCTATGTCGCCTCGACGCAGGACTCTGTCGTTCGCAACAGCATCGTTCGCGGCAATGCGTCACGCGGGATCCAGTTCAACACCCAACAAGGCGACTACGGCACCATCGGCGGCGTGATCATCGAGAAAAATCGCATCTACCAGAACGGCCACGCCGAGTACGAAGACGGCATCGCCGTCAACGGCGAGGACACCGGCACCATCGCCAACGTTACCATCCAGCACAACCTGATCTACGACAAGTACTACTCCGGCCTGCGGTTCGCGGGCGCGTCCTAGAGTGATATCCTGGTCGAGCACAACACGTTCGCCGGCAATGGCTCGGGGTCCAGCAGCGAGAACCGCTCCGAGGTGAACCTCGACGATGACGGCAGTGGTGCGGATACCGCCATCACCAGAAACACCTTCGCGGTCGGCTACCAGGTCCTCAACGACTGCTACAGCTCCGCCGCCGCGGGCTTCTCGATCGAGGAAAACGTCGTGTTCGGCGATGACGCCACCGGGGACTGCATCAGCGGCAGCATCGCGGCCGACCCACAGTTCGAGGACGTGGCCGGTGGCGACTACCGCCCGAACAACGCCGCGGTCGCGGGTCATGGGGCCTATCCCTGATCGCGGAGGGATCCCGTCGCTGCCGCCGGCTCGCCACACCTCGGACCTCCTCGCGCGGTGGTCGGGCAGGGAAAGATTGCGAGTGTGGCGCCGACACGGTCGGTTCCAAGTCACCGTTCCATCATCGGCGACAGCCGATCGCGCGGACAGGGGTCACGCTGACCCGATGGTCGCAGCCTGCTCCTTTGGGTCGCGGCCATTCGGCTGCGGGTGCTATGCTCGGTGGCGTGGCCGGGTGCAAACGGGTCTCGATGTTCACGTTCGTGTGCTCTCTGCTCGCGGCGTGCGGAGGACGGGTCCATCATGACGGCACCAACGCGCACGCCGTCGGGCGGGGCGGGGAGCCCGGGAGCCTGGACGGGGCCGGCGCCGGGACGTCGGGCGGCAACGCCGCCGCGGCCGGTACCGGGACGTCGGGCGGCAACGCTGCCGCGGCGGGTGCCGGAGGGGCGAACGACCTCTGCGGCAACGGCGTGCTCGACGCAGGGGAGGACTGCGAGGATGGCAACCACGATGCGGGGGACGGCTGTGGCCCGGATTGCCGCTACGACCCGGGACGCTGCGGCAACGGGGTGATCGATCCGGGTGAACGTTGCGACGACGGGAACGAGGCCGCCGGCGACGGGTGCACGGCCTGCTGTACCGAGGTCTGCTACGCGTGCACGCTCGGCTGTCTGGACCCTCTGATCCATCCCTGCGGCTGCGGCAACGGGATGCTGGAGCGGGACGAGGAGTGCGATGACGGGAACCTGCTCCACGGCGACGGCTGCAGCCCGCGGTGCGGGCGCGTGCCAGCGACCTGCGGCGACGGCTCGCTCGATCCGGGCGAGGATTGCGACGACGGTGACCTCGACGGCGGTGACGGTTGCGACGCCTCCTGTCAATACGAGCTTTTCCCCTGCCGGGTCTCGTCGTGCGGGGACGGATATCTGACGGCGGACGAGGCGTGCGATGACGGCAATCGCGAGGTTGGCGACGGCTGCGGCGGTGACTGTCAGCGAGAGCTCTGATCCTTTGGGTCTGAAGATCCGCCGGGATCGAACCAGCTCGTCACGCGCCACGGGAATGCGGGCTCCTGGCCGACCTTGCCCACCAGCACGACCTCGACGGCTGCGCGGGTCAGCTCGGGCCGCGGCTGACCGAAGCCGGGCGCCGTCACGCACAGGAGCGTGAACACGAGCAGCACGACGCCAAAGAACCTCCGCCTACTGGACCGGTCCGAGCTTCGCACGAGCGGCATCGGCGTAGGTCGATCGCGGGTATCGAGTGAGCAGGGTCTGCCAGGCCTGACGCGCCTCCGCCGTGCGACCCAGGGCATCGAGTGCCTCGGCCTGTCCCCAGAGCGCTTCCGGCGTGAGCGGCCCTCCGATCTCGAGATAGCGGTGGAAGTGCGTCAAGGCCACGCTCGGAGAGCGCCCGGAATTGAGCATTCCGAGCGCGATGTCTGCCGCGTGCGCCTCCGCGGCCGATGGGTAGCGCTGCTGCAGGTCTCGGTATAGAGCGATCGCCTGGCCCACCTGACCCTGACGACGAGCCCGGCTCGCCTCCGCGAAGAGCGTCGCCGGATCGCCGCCCACCGCCGCGGGCGACCCGTCCCCGCGCGCTCCCTCGCGCGCAGGCGCGGTCGATTCGCGAAGGGGCGCGGCTGGCGCCTCGTTCGGCGGGGTGGACGATGCCGAAGCCGCCAGCGCTGGGGCTTGGGCGCCGGCACGGGGACGAGCCACCCCGCGAGGAGGCGAGGCCAAGGTCGGCGCGACCGCTTCGGCGCTGGCGGGCGCGGGGGGCGAGCTCCCACCCAGCCGCTCCACCAAAGGGGGCCCCGCCGCTGCGGCCGCCACGGTCAGCGCTGCGGCAGTGACCAGCCTCCAGCCGAGACGACGGTGTTTCATGGGCAGCGGCTGCACGCTCGCGAGCACGCGCGCGGTGACGCGGGCAGCGAGCGCATCGTCGCCAGGCTGCACAGAGTCCTCCTCGTCGAATTCCAAGCCGGCACGGTGAGCCAACCGTGCCTCGAGGGAGCCCGTGAGCACAAGCCTCAGCTGCCGCTCCTCGGCTTCCGTGAGCTCGCCGCGACGGGCCTTGGCGCTGAGCTCGGCGAGGCTGCCGGTCATGACCCGACCTCCAGGGCCTCGAGCAACGTTGGGCTGCTGAGCACCCGCTTGCGCAGGGCCCGCCGCGCGAGCCGGAGTCGGCTCCGCACCGTTTCCCCGGGCACCCCGCAGGCTTGTGCGATCTCCTCGACCGTGTACCCGAGGACCACATGCAGCATGAGCGACTCGGCGAGCATCTGGGGGAGCGTCGCCACGAGCTCACGAACGATCGGGGTGAGCGAAGCAGAAGCTGCCTCCTGCTCGGGGCCGGGTCCCCCCGCCGCGCAGAGATCGACGTCGAAGTGCTCCCGTCGGTGACTCCGTTTCTCCGCCGCCTCGCTCCGGCGGACGTTCATGGCCGTGAACGCCGCGACTCGACAAGCGTAGTGCCGCAGGGTGCCTTCCCGGCGGAATCGTGGCAGGCCCTCGAGCACCGCGTGGGCTGCTTGGAAGGCGACGTCCTCGAGCTCCGGGTGTCCCGGGCCGAGCACCCTTCTGACCACGCGTAGCAGCAGGGGCATGATGGTCGTCAACAGGGTTCGCAACGCCACGGGTTCGCCACGCTCGGCCGCCGCCGCCAGGTCGGCGAGCTCATCGTGCCGGACAGCCGAGACATTGTCCTCGAGACAGGACACGGACTCAGGTTCCCCGGCCGGGGCGGTCGATGCGCAAGCCTGCAATCCCGTGGCTCCAACGAATGCCAACCCCGGCTCCGGTGAGGACGGGGCTTCACCAGCTGAGTAGCGGGGGGGGAGAGAACGGGTCACGGGGACGAAGCAGCCGCGGCCGCGCTTGGCACGGGCCTGTGCCAAACCGTGGCCGCCCTGCCGCTGCAAACCCGGTGCCAGAAACGGAGGACAGGCCTTCTATCGCCGTACCGGTGTCCGGTCGAGACGGCGCCCGTTTGCGGGGCTGCCTGGCATCCCGACCCACGATCCCGCGCGGGCGCTGTCGATCCGCACCGGCTGGTGATCCCAATGGGGCGCCTCCTCGACCCCGGGGACCCGCGGTCGACCCACCGGAGGGCACGGCGCGACCAGCTCTCCGCGTGGCACCTCCAACGGAATCGCGCGAAGGGGTCGCCTCGTGCGAAAGAACCTCCCGCAGCCGGAGGAGGCACAGCTTGGCACAGGCTCGCGTTCACGGGAATCGGCCAGGGTGGCGGACCATACCTGACCTAGAGCACCGAACCGGCAGCAGGCCTCATCAGAGGCAGCGCTGGAAACGCGTCCTCGCCTCGCATGGACGCGTTTTCAGCGCTGCCGTTGCTGTTGGCAACCTGATCGGTGCTCTA
>JAFGBI010000120.1 GCA_016933275.1 Polyangiaceae bacterium
GACCACCGGGGATTCGGCCGGGACCTTCGGGACGGACTCGGTGGCACTGGCCTTCGGGGTGACGTTCCCTCGGGTGGTGTTGGCTGGGCTCATATGGAGCCGTGATTCAGGGAGCGTCTTCGAACCGAGCCCGAGCCCGACCACGAGGCGGGCTCGCCGATCGGTGCTAGCGCTGCGGCTCCGCGAAGGAGGCGCGGAGCACCTCGGCCACGGGCTCGTAGAGCGTCTCTGGGATCGCCGCCCCGAGCTCCAGCTCGACGAGCGAACGCGCCAGGGACGGCTCATGCATCACGGGGACGCCGTGGGCACGCGCTCCCGCGGCGAGCCGGCGCGCCACCTCGCCCTGCCCCTGCGCGACCACGAGGGGCGGGGCGTTCGAGCCCTCCGTGTAACGGAGCGCCGCGGCGCACCTCGGCAGGTCGACGACGGCGACGGTCGCGGTCTCCAGGGAGGACACCAATGTCTGGACGAGGAGCGCCTCATGCGCCCGGCGGCGTGCCGCGGAAAGCTCGGGGTCTCCCTCGGAGTCCCGCCGCTCCCGCAGGATCTCCGCCCGGGACATCCGGAGGCGGCGCCACCGGAGGTGTCGCACGATCGCGCAGTCGATCGCGCCGAGCGCGAGCCCCACGATTGCGGCGGCCCAGACGAGGCGGCGCACCAGCAGCCCGATGAGCGCGAGCCCGACCTCGAAGGAGCCCGCCGTGTCTGCGATGGCCGGCGCTGACTCGAGGAGCCAGCGGACCGCTACGTAGAGGACGACGGCGGCTCCGACGAGGGAGCGGAGGGCCACCAGGGCGCGGGGGGCGCTGGCCAAGCTCGCCAGACCGCTCAGCGGGTCGAGCCGAGCGAGGTTCGGGGAGAGGGGTCGGGTCGCGAACACCCCCCCCGACTGGACGAGCCCGGTCCCGAGGGCGACCGCCGCTCCGGCCAGGACCAGGGGCGCGCAGAGCGCCAGGACCTCGAACGGCATCCAGGCGGCCCCCGTGCCCGCGGTTCCGGCGGCGGCGGCTTGCAGTCGACCGGCGGTCCGCGCGACAACGGCGTCGAACGCCGCCGGCAACAGGCTCGCCAGGAGCAACAGCGTGACCGCCTGGGTCAGGGCCGGGGACACCGCGACGTCTCCGGCTTCGCGGGCGCGGCGCAGCCGCTGTGGAGTAGGGGTCTCGATCCGGTCGCTCATCCCGTCGGCACGAGGAGCATCGGGTCACATGAGCCAGATGAGCGGTGCCCCACCGGTGGCGCGCCAGGTACCCGCGTACTGCTGGATCAGGGGCGCTCGGATCTGGGCGGGCGGGTGCGTGCGTTCGAAGGAAAAGAGGATGTCGACTGGGCTAAGCTGATCCATGCCGGCGAAGAACCGCATGGTCAAGAGCCCCCCGTTTTCGGTGTAGTGATAGTCGCTGCGCCGCTTGCCGGCATCGAGCAGGTTGTAGGTGCCAGCGTTGTCGGCGGCGGCCTCGTTCACCTGATTGAACGCCGGCACGATGCTGGTGAGCACGGCGCCCGCCTCCGACGCCGTCACGTTCCCCGCGGTGCACGGCAGGTGGCCGAGGTAGTGGTGTGCCATCTCGTGGCCAAGGACGAACCCGGTCTCCTCCTCGAAGAGCTGGTGCTGTCGGGCAAGCTTGGCCGCGTCGTGATCCTGCGTGGGCTCGAAGAACGTCGGTCCGGGGCGCACGATCGGCGCCCCGGCGGTCTGTCGCTGGGCGATCAGGCGGATGTACTCGTCGGTCTTGTTCGTGTGGAAGATCTCGTCGGTCGCCGCGCAGCGTGCGAGCTGCGATTCGACCTCGAGCAACCCGTCGGTGATGGCGATGGCGGACTTGCCCGTGTCCGTGCAGGCGGCGAACGCGTTCACGTCTCCGGGCGTGTCGTCGAAGAGGAGAGGGATCCCGGTGACGCGGCTGCGCGGCCCGGCATTGAGCGCGGTGGTGAGCTCGCCGTACAACGCCTCGGCGCGCTGGCGGAGGTACGCAATGTCCGTCCGGTTGATGGGATCCGTGGCGCCGGCGGGCGAAACCCCGCCGGGGGCTACGCCGCCGCCGGTGGGCGCGCCCACCGCGGGCTGGCCCGGCGCCGTGGCCGCGGTCGCGGGGGGGGGGCCGCTCGCCCCCCAGGCACCCGGCGGGTAGTTGGGCGGGGGAGCGGTGCCGGACGACGTAGGGACGGTGCAGGCGAGCACGTCGAGGGCAGCCGCCGCGGCGGCGACCAGGGTCGCGGTTCGGCGTCGGAGCATGGGGGGAGTCTAGCGCGGCGGGCGGCGGGCCGCGCCTGGACCTCGCGTGCGCCCCACCTCTTTTTCTGGGGCGGATTGGGTTCAGCGAAACGGGGTCAGGACCAGCCCGTGCCAGGTGAGGAGGAGGTAGGCCGACGCCTCCGCGGGTGGGCTCGGATCGCGAGCGCCGTCGTTCCAGAGCAAGGCCCCGCGGGCTTCGAGCCAGGGGCCGGCCGCGCGAGCCAGCAGGGGCAGTCCAGCGCCCAAGGACCATTCGAGGCCCCGTTGGCGTCCGAGGGGGCCCTCGGGCCCGGTGGCGAAGTACACGCCCACGCCGACCGACAGCGCGTCGAGGGCAAGATCGAGGAACGCCGGGCCCCGCTCGAGCGCGTTCGACCAGCGCGGCACGAACAGCGGGCGAAGATCGGTCGCGAGCAGCAACGTGCGGCCGCGAGGATGGGACGCGGCCAGAGGTTCCAGGTAGGTTAGCCCCAGACCGGCCATCCCATAATAATGTGCCGTGCCCCGTACGGCCAGCCGCGCCGGTGCCGAACCGACCTGGGCGCCCGCGCCGATCCCCAGATCGAGATCCCCGTCGAAGCGGCCGTAGACGCCGTCGGGGGCCGCGAGCGCGGGCGTCGTCAAGCCGAGCGAGGCGAGCGCGAACCCGAGCCTCGCGCCACGGCGGCCCGCCTCTACCATCCACGTCTTCACGGGGTTCGGGTCCTTCATGTCGCGAGCGCCTTCACGATCGCCTCGCGCAGCTCGGGGGCGAAGACGAGCCGGACTCGTTCGAGCTTCTCGCCGCGGAGCCGTCCGAGCAAGAACGACACGTCCCCCGGCTTCCGGGGGGTACCGCGCGGGAAGACGACCGTGAGAGAGTCGTTGCCGTCGTCGAAGGGGACGTCGCTCGCCGCGTCGAGGCCGACGTATTCATCCGGATCCATGCCGGCGGCCGAGGCGACCTCTCGGGCGCGCGCCAGCGCCTCGTCGCGCCGTTCGCGTTGATCTCCGAAGAGCTCGTAGGTCTTGAAGAGGTGTCGCGCCTGGAGTCGTCGGGAGAGGTCGGCGATCAACGGGTCACTGGCGTCGCGCCAGGCCTGGAGCGACGTCATGATCACGTTGTCGTCGAGCGCCAGGTACTCGGCGAGGGAGGCGTCTCCCTCGCGGGCGATCGACACCAGCGCTGGCGGCGCGGCCGGGAGTCTCGTGCCGTCGCTGAGCACCGCGTGCGCGCGCGTGAGGAGCCGGGTCATCATGAACTCGCTCGCTCGCCCCGCCTTGTGGAAATAGACTTGCTGAAACATGAAGAGGCGCGCGAGGATGAACGACTCGATGGCGGGCAGCCCCTTCGCGCCATCGATGGCTAGGGTCGGGGCGTCGGCGTCGGTGGCGGCGGCGCCGAAGCGGAAGCTCCGGAGGAGCCAGTCGAGGTCGAAGGTCCCGTAGCCCACGCCGGTGAAGTGCGCGTCCCGCAGGAGGTAGTCGCAGCGGTCCACGTCGAAGGTTCCACTCACCGCGCGCGCCAGGTACGCGAGGGGATGTCGGCCCCGCACGAGCTCGGCGACCCGCGTCGGGAGCGAGGCGTCGTAGCGCTTGAGGATCTGGTGCACCTCGGTCGTCGGATCGCTGACGATACGGACCGTGTAGTCCTCGTGGGAGGGCCCGTGGGGGAGGGCCGCCTCGAAGAGGTGCGAGAGGGGTCCGTGGCCGATATCGTGGAGCAGCGCGGCGGCGAGGGCGTCCCGGGCGCGCTCCGTGGTCAGCCGCTGCCAGTAGGGGAGCGCATGGTGGATGGCGCGCATCCGTTCGATGAAGCGCTTCATTACGTGCGCGGTGCCGATCGCGTGCGAGAACCGGGTGTGGTCGGCGCCCGGATAGGACAGGTGGGTGAGCCCGAGCTGTCGGATCCGCCGCAAGCGTTGGACCTCGCGGGCTTCTATCAGGGCCGGGACGATCGCCTCTTCTTCCGTCTCGAACGCGACGAGCCCATGGATCGGGTCACGGAGGATCATGGTTCAATCTGGAACAGGGAGGGGGCGGGGGACCGCTCGGCCGGGAGCGCTGGGCGATTCCGGGTGGCGTTGGACCGGAGCTACCATCCTCGGGCAGGCGAACCAAAGCGGCTTCGGGGTCCGGCCCAGCGAACGGGTCCGCGGCGAGGTCAACGGTCGGGGTTCTGCCCCAGCCAGCCGAGAGACCCGCCATGGCGGCGTGAGGCCGAAGAAACCCAAACCCATACCCCCATCTCCCATCGCCGGCTCGGAAGACCCGCCGGGCGGACTAGGAGCCCGCCGGACCGACCAGCAGGCTATCGAGCGGGTTGGGAGGCGAAGCACGGTCCGGCCAAGGAAAGCCGGCGAACGATTCGAGATCGCCGCTGGACAGGCGCTGGTTTTCGAGTTTACCTCAATATATTCGGGCTGACGCGCCCGCTCCAACCCCCGTACTGAATGCCCCCGAACAGTCATGTCCCCGGCAGGGGGCGGGCTCAACCGCTCCGCCTCGAAGACGTCCTCCGCCGACTTCCGGAGAGCGAGCTCGAATCCCTCATCGGAAGACTACGGGTTCGCATCGACGAGGCCAAGCGGATCGACGTCCCCTCACAAGTCGCGCGGGCCCTTCTGGCTCTGCCAGAGCTGCGCGATCCAGGTGTGCTCGCTGCACCCACACGCGAGCTCCTCTATCGAATCGTCGAGAGCGGTGGCGTGCTCACGGTGCCGCGCGTTCCATCCGCGGTCGAGCCGCTGGTCGCGCGCGGACTCGTGTTCGTGCGGGCAGCGGCTCAACTCGGCGGGGTCGATCTGTTGCTCCCCGTCGCCTACCTGCTGCAGCTGCGCACCTGGGAAGGCGAGGATCCGCGCGGCCTTCGCCCGTTGCTCGTGCAGACCAATCCCGATGTCGCTGCGAGCATCGCCACCCACTACCTCGGTCGTCCGGCGACTCCGCCCGTGGTGCTCTCGCTGGAGGCAGCCTGGGACACACTCACGGATCCCGAGCAGCTCCGCGCCAGCATCGACGCGCTGGCACCCCTCGAGCGGAAGCTCCTGGCCTCGATCGAGGAGGTCGGCGGCGAGGTGGACACGGAGGAGCTGCTCGACCTCGAACGTGAGCCGATGCGTCTGCGCGGGGCGACCGGGGCGACCCCGTCTCGTCGTGGCGTCGGGTTCGCCCTCGAGCGGCGCGGGTTCCTCATCCCCGTCCACCCGAACCGTCACGTTATTCCCACCGAGGTCGCGCTCGTCGTCGGGGAGCGTCGGCGCGCGGAGCGGGAGGCGCAGCGTCGAGAGATCCTGACCTTCGTCCTCGGGGAGGATCACGCTCCACGCCGGGCACGATTCGCGGAGGATCCCGTCCCCTTGGTGCTCGCGATGGCGATCGCGGTGCGCGATCCATCGGTCGAGGTACGGCCTGGTGTCGGCACGCCCCGGTCGCTCGTCACCAAGCTCGCGGCGCGTTTCGGGAAGCCGCCAGAGAACGTGGCGGTGCTCGTGTCCCTCAGTCGCGCGGTCGGTCTATGGGAGGCGTCCGTCATGAGCACGGCGGCTCCGCCCGGCTCCTTCCGGGTCCACGATCTCGGGCGAGTGTTGTTCGAGGCCTGGCGTCGGGGCGGGGCGTGGGACGAGGCTCGGCCCGACGGCGAGGTCCTGCGCATCGCCGCTGACGCCCGCGAATCGAGCCCGATCGGGGTGATTCGCGAGATCGTGCTCGAGGCGCTCGCCGAGCTCGGCGACGGGAACTGGGCGCCCTGGGAGGCCGTCGCCGCCTACGTTCGCGCCGATCCGCGTGCGCCTGGTGTCGGGCGGCTGATCGAGCGGTGGTCACAGCGGGTGGGGATCGAAGCGCCAACCCCTGCCGAAGTGGCTCGCCGCATCGCGCTCGAGAGCCTCCATGTCCTGGGCGTGGTAGACCTCGGCGACCCCGATTCGGAGGAGGACGACGTGGGGACGACCTTGCGCATCACGCCACGGGGTCGAAGTTTCCTCGAAGGGTCGTCACCGCGGTCGGAGCCGGAGCCCAGCCGGTTCGTTGACAACGAGCTGCTCCGGGTGGGCGGGCAGTCGCGCATCGGCACCATCGTGGCCCTCGCCCCGTTCGTCGAGGTCGGCAGCGTCGCCGGCAGTCTCGACATCTCGCTGACCGCGCAGGCGGTCTCGCTCGCGCTGAGCGCCGGATACGACACCGAGGTGATGCGAGGCCGCCTCGAGGCAGTGGCGGCCCTGCCGGATCCGATCGCGCGGTTGTTGGTGCAGGCGAGCGCGGTCCTCGGTCGAGCCGAATTCGTCGCCACGGAGGGCTTCCTCTGGGTGGAGGATCCGGAGGTGCGGGAGATGCTGCGGACACGGCGGCAGACCTCGGAGCTGTTCGTGGATCCCTCGCCACCGGCCGGCCTCCTGATCGCTCCCGGTGTCGACATGGAGCGCCTCACCCGTCGTTGTCGCGGTCTCGGCGTCGAGGTGATCGTGGATGGGGAGGTCTACCGAACGCGGACCGTCGCGCCGACCTCGCGTGGCAGCGGCGCCCGTCGCCTGAGCTCCGAACTGACGAAGTCGGTGACGCCCTCCTCGCGGCGGTCCACGGGAACGATGAAGTCGGTGCAGGCTCAGGGCCCGCGCGCATCGACGATCCCGCCGAGCCGGTCGACCAGTACCACGCAGCCGCCCGCATCCAGCTCGCGCCCACCACCTTGTGACGAGGCTCCGGCCACTCGGGTGTCGATTCGCGACAGCTACGCTCCGCCGAGCAAGCGCGGCCGGTAGGGGGTCGGTTCGGATCGAGACCGACTACTTGATCGTCGAGGTGCGCTTCATCGAGATCTTGCCCTTGCCGCTCGCGGTAAGCTCCCGGTTCTTCACCTTCACCTTGCCGGTGGGAACGAGCTGGCCCTGGAGCGAGAGGTCGGTGATCCAGCCCGTGGTGGCGTCGACGTGCGCCGACCCGGTGAGATCGAACTCGTAGTTCAGCGTGCCGTCCGGCAGCGACCCCTTGAGGGAGACCGCCACCGCCACCGATGAGCGACCGTTCACCTCCTCATCGGCGTCGAAGGTCACCTGGGCCTGCGCGATCTTGATCTCGGGGTTATAGCCGAGGAGCGCGGCCTGTCCCTCGGCGTCGAGGTCCTGGGCACCACCATCCCGCGACCGCGCGATCGAGGCGAGCAGGGGGTGCGGGCTCCCCACGTACCCGTACTCGACCGCGACCACCTTCGCCTCCGCATCGGGGGCCGGGTTCTTCCCGTTCTGCAGGACCTTCGGGGTACTGCCGGTGCCTTCCACGGTGTAGCCGTTGTTCTCCGTGGGCAGCGGCGACCAGCCCTCCAGGCCCTTGGTCTCGCGCTTGCCATAGAGGACGGAGACCTTGGTGACGGCGGCTTCCCCGACGGTCTCGACCATGACCCGCCGATCCTCGGCGAGCGAGAAGCTCTTCTCGCTCATGCCTCCCGTGGAGCCATCGGCGGTCTCGAAGGTGAGCGACACCTCGGCGCCGAGGGAGCGGTTCTCTTCACCCTGCACTCCCGCCTTGGGTAGTGGGAGATCGGGGGTCGCTTCACCACCTTCGACCTTGCCAGGGTCGGTCTCATCGTCGGACCTCCCCGGTCCCCCGCGGTGTCGCTTGCCCGACGGATCATCGGCCCCACCCCCTGTCGACGAGCTATTGCACGCGGTCCCCGAGAGGGCGAGGGCGAGCGCTACCATTCCAAAACCCACATTGCGACCGAGCCGTCTCATCGACCTTGCCTCCTGATGCGTCCCCGAGGACGGTCGCCGCGCCGTGTTTCGGGCGGGCGGCGTCCCCGAGGCTTCTCCATTAGCCGGCTGCTGTAAATGGGGGGCTGGTCGTCGGTACCGATTCGAGTCGGGATCAGGACGCACTTCCGGGCCGTTCGGCCGGGAAGGTGAGGGGTCGGGCTACGGGGCGACTACGTGTCGGGCGAGCCGTGTGGCATGCTACTTCCCGCGTCCGGTGCCGGGTGGTCCGCGAGCGCTGCCGATCGGGAGTCCAGGGATTGAGCGAAGCAAGAACGCTCGCGAACATCGCGATCAACGAGAGGCCCGATCTCGCGAAGTATGACCTCCTCGATGAGCTCGGCCACGGGGGGATGGCCACCGTGTACCGCGCTCACGATCGTCGGCTCGATCGGGAGGTCGCGGTCAAGATCATTCATCGGCACCTCCGCGAGAACGCCGAGGTGGCCGCGCGGTTCACCAGCGAGGCCAAGGCAGTCGCCAAGCTCCGCCACCCGAACATCGTCGAAGTCTACGACGTCTCGGACGAGGCCGAGGGCGAACGCTACCTCGTGGTCGAGCTGGTGCGGGGCACGACCCTCCGCAGGGTCCTGACCGAGCACGAGTACCTCCCGCCCGAGATTGCGGCGATCATCGCGGTCGAAATCGGGGAGGCGTTGGCGCACGCCCACGAACACGGCGTGATCCATCGCGACGTGAAGCCCGAGAACGTGCTGGTCGATCTGGACCGGCCTCGGCTGGATCGGGAGTCCGAGCGGCCCTCGGACCGGCGCTCGCGCATAAAACTCACTGATTTCGGTATCGCGAAGCTGCTCGACGCGCAGGGGGTCACCTCCACCGGACAGGTCCTCGGTTCGCCGGCGCACATGTCGCCCGAGCAGATCGAGGGCGGCACGGTGACGGTTCGTTCGGACGTCTTCGGGCTGGGTGTCCTCCTGTACGAGTCCCTCGTCGGAGTTCTGCCGTTCGAGGGCAAGAACCCCGCGCAGGTGCTGCGTCGTGTGCTGGAGGGCACGTTCACTCCCGCCGAACGGGCGCGCCCCACCGTCGGCGTCGCGTTTGGCAGGATCACCTCTCGTGCCCTCGCGCATTCCCCGGAGGATCGCTACCCGACCATCTCCGACCTCACCGACGCCCTTCGGGTCGAGCTCGAACGCATGGGTTTCTCCGACCTGCGACGCGAGCTCGAGGAGTTCCTTGGCGACTCCGTCGCGTACGTGCCCCATCATGCGGAGCGGGTGGTGGCTCGGCTGGTCGAGATCGGGCGGAGGGCTCGATCGGAGCGGATGGTGCCGCTCGCTGCCGCCTGTTTCAATCGCGCACTCGCCTATCGTCCCGACGACCTGGAGCTCCTGCGTCTGGTGAGCGGACTGGCGAAGGCGGAACGACTGCGGAGGAACGTGCGTCATGGGGCCGTTGCGGTCACCGTTCTCCTTGGCCTGACTGGTGCGGCGGTCGGCCTACCCCGTTGGCTCTCGTCCAGCCAGACGGTTCCCTCGCCACGGGCCTCCACTCGGCCGGTAAGCGGACCCGATATGGGACTGCCAGAGGAGCCGGCCGCGGTGGCGAGCGCCAAACGAACACCCCCCCGCCCCTTGGCGACCCGCCCACGGCGCGCTGCGTCGCCGCGGCCAGTGGCCCCGTTCGCCGGGATCAAGAGCACCCCGCGGGCCCAGCAGCTGCGGCGTCCGGTCAAGGTGGTCATTTCGGGCGGGGCGATCGGCGGCTATGTCGTGGTCGACGGGGCCCGCCTGGCGAGCGGCGACTCGCGCGAGCTTTCCATTGGGCAGGAGTACTCGTTCGAGTTTCGGCCGCCCGACGCCAACAAAGACTGCTGCACGGCCACGACCAAGAACGTAGAAATCACCGAATCTACCACGGTTGTCTCGGCGACAGTGCCCTTTTACCCGGCCACCATCGTCGCCAGCCGGGCACCTCTCGGCACCACGATCGACTGTGGGATGTTGGGGACGGGCACCACCCCCAGCGCGATGAAGGTGACCTTCAACAACGACCCGCAGATCCCCGTGACCTGCTCGCTGGTCCCCCCCCCCCAGAGCGGGCTGCCCCCCCACGAGAAAAGCGCGACCCTCACCCCGGCTGCCGTCGTTGATCTCTGGCCATAGACGCGCTTCCCGTGCGATCAGGAGGGGAGGGATGCGCCCCCGTGCTCTGCCATTGCCGACCCCGTGGCGCCCGATGCGCCTCGCCACGGCTCTGTTCTTGGCGACGGGGACCGTCGTGGCGCAGCCAGGTGGCGAGGCTGTCCCGCGAGAAGTGGAGGATGTCGTCGGAGCCGCCACTCCGCCGAGCGCCGCGGTCGACCTCGCACGGGTCGAGGATCTCTACCGTGCGACCAGCTTCTCCGATTGTCTGAAGGAGGCTCAACGACTCCTCGAGCCCGGGAACCCGGAGGGGGTCAAGCGTCCCACCGAGGTCGATCGCGCCCGAACGTACCTTGCCGCCTGTCGGGTGCGCAGCGGTGACGGCGAGGGGGGCGAGGCGGAGTTCGAGCGGGCCATTCGCCTGGCGCTGGCGGAGAACCGCGCGTTTCCGCGACCGAACTCCCTGGTCTTTTCGGAGGAGGTGGTCGAGCGGTTCGATGCGGCCCGCAGCCGGCTCGAG
This sequence comes from Polyangiaceae bacterium, assembly GCA_016933275.1. Taxonomy (GTDB): domain Bacteria; phylum Myxococcota_A; class Polyangia; order Polyangiales; family Polyangiaceae; genus JAFGBI01. Next base: position 10,588 of record JAFGBI010000120.1, read on the forward strand.
GCGGAGATCGAGGGGAAGCGACGGTCCGCGATGACGGCGGCGGAGGAGCGGCGGAGGCAGATCGATCGGGAACGCGAGACCGCCAGCGACCGCGAGGAGAGGCTTTTCGACCTGGCATCCAGGGAGGTGTTGATCGAGAAGAACCGGCGGTGGGTCGCCGCCATGCCGTTCGGTGTCGGGCAGTTCCAGAACCGACGCGCGACCCTCGGGTGGGTGTTCCTCGTCTCGGAGCTCGCGGCGCTCGGCGTGGCTGTCGCCGGGATCTCGGTGGAGTTTGGCCTGTCCGATTGGGCGGTTCGAGAGGGGAACCACGCCAGCCCGGAGGAGCAGGCGAAGGCCAACCAGGCCTTCGATCGCGCACGCATCGCCTGGGTGACGGGGTTTTACTCATTGTGCGGGCTGGCCGCCCTGGGGATCGCGGAGGCAGAGCTCCGTTTCGTCCCGGAGTTTCGCACCGAGCGGACCCGCTCGTTACCCGATGATCTTCACCCCCCCGTTCGACGTGAGGCCCAAGCGGGCCGCCAGGGGCTGCGGCTCACGCCTGCGCCCAGGGGCCTGGGATTGGGCATCCAACTGTCATTCTGAAGGACTTCTCGTCACGTCCGCTTGCGGATGACAAGCACGTAGAACCCGCCGAAGACGCGCAGCGGGGTGTCGCACAGGCGCCGTTCGAGCGCCCTCAGGCCCGCGCGCAGTCCCGGAACCGCCATGGCATGGGCGGTCGGGGTCACGATGCGGATCCCCCTTGCCCCGACCAGCTTGCAGTCCTCGGGGACATAGCGGCGGGCCTGCGATGGCGAATCGAACCGCGTGTAGACGTCGCTCTCGTGGGCGTTCGCGGCGACGCGGCCCGCCGGTCCCAGCCGCTTGAGCAGACCGCGCCAGCTCCAGGGGTTGTAGAGCTCCGCCAGGATCGTCCCTCCCGGTCGGGTGACGCGCACCATCTCTCGGATCGCGCTGGCGACGTCCGGAACGTGCGCGAGGACCTTGAAGGCGCAGGTGACGTCGAAGGTCGCGTCCGCGAAGGGCAGGGCGGTCGCCGAGCCTTCGCTCACCTCGAGGCCTCGCTCGCGGGCCCGGGCCAGCATTCCAGGTGAGAGGTCGACCCCGACCGCGCGCCGCGCGAAGCGCTCGATGCGGGCGAGCAGGAGGCCGGTGCCACAGCCGACCTCGAGCACGTCGCCCCCGCGCCCGTACCGCTCGACGAGGTCCGTCTCGAGCACGTCGAGGAGCTCATGGTATCCCCCGGGGTCATTGCCGCCACGCCGCGCCTCGTATCGCTCCGCGAAGGCATCGTAGTAGCGGCGGTTGTCGGCGACGCTTCCTGTCGGATCCATGCGGGGACCTTGTCCCATCCGTGGCAAGCTCCAGCAAGGGTCATCGGTGCGCCCCCGGCTCCCGCCATCCCCGTGCCGGATGGCGGCTCGGTTCCGCTGGGGGAGCCTGGGGACGGGCTCCCGGGTTTCCAGCCCGGGGTGGGGTCGCCGGGCCGGGCTTCGCCAGCCCGGCTTGCACAGGGGAGATCGGTTGGCTAGACTCCGCCCCGACAATTCGGTGGATCCCCCGCGGGCCCCCGGAACCTGGGGTCCGTTTTTTTTTGCCATCTCCAACCACAAGCGACGCTTCGGCGTCGCGGACGGCGAGCAGACACCGGGGAGCCATCGGATCTGCCCCGCAGAGCTCCATGCCCATCGCCCACGATCACCTCCCTGGCCTCGACCGCGAGCGCGTGCTCGCCGCCGTCGAGCCTGTGCTCGCCGCGCACGGCGTCGAGGGGGTGGAGCTCCGCTTTCGGACCGAGCGGGGCGAGCGAGTCCTCGAGCTTACCCTGGAGAAGCGCGGGCTGACGGAGCCGGGAGCCGGGATCACGATCGAGCTCTGCTCGGACGTTTCGCGCGATCTCTCGGTCGCTCTCGACGTGGCCGACGTCATCAGCGCGCGCTACCGGCTCGAGGTGGGATCGCCGGGGGTCGAGCGTGCCTTGTACCGTCCCGAGGACTACGCGCGGTTCGCCGGGCGTCCCGCGCGGTGGAAGCTGGCGGTCCCCCGCGGGGACCAGCGGGTCTTCCGCGGGATCCTACGGGGGCTCGATCCCGAGGGTCGGGTCCTGCTGGAGCAGGAAGAGGGGACGATCGCCCAAGATCTTGCCGGGATCGAGAGTGCCCGGTTGGTCTTCGAGTGGAACACCACGTCGCAGCACGAACGCGCCTCGCCGGGCGCGGCTGGGCGTGCCAAGGGGCGCGGCAAGACGTCCCGCGCAGCGCAACGGAAAAGGTAGCACCGATGGCAATGCACGAACCCGAGCTCAACCTCTCCTCGATCCTCACGGACGTTGCCCGCGAGAAAGGCATCGAGAAGCGCATCCTCGTCGAAACCATGGAGGCCGCGATCCACAAGGCGGCGCAGGCCGCCTTCGGCCAGAACCGGGAGCTCGAGGCGCGCTTCAACGACGAAACGGGGACGATCGATCTCTTTCAGTACATGACCGTCGTCGAAGCGGTCAGCGAGCCCGAGCGAGAGATCGCGCTCGAGGTGGCGCGTCGCCACGGTCTAGAGGCGGAGGTTGGCGAGGAGCTCGGCTTTCAGGTGTTCTGGCATCCGCGGGATGCCGAACGCGCGCGCCAGCAGGACAAGGAATACGGCGACATGCTCGACATGCGCCAGGCGCGCAGCACCTTCGGGCGGATCGCGGCGCAGACCGCCAAGCAGGTCCTCCTGCAGCGGGTCCGTGACGCGGAGCGCGACCTCATCTACAACGAGTACAAGGATCGCGTCGGTCAGCTCATCCGCGGCATGGTGCGGCGGTTCGAGAAGGGCCACCACTTGATCGTGGATCTGGGGCGGAACATCGAGGGGGTGCTCCCGTCCCGCGAGCAGACCCCGCGCGAGACCTATCGACCTGGCGATCGCATCGTGGCCTTCGTGAAGGAGCTCGATCGCGAGGCGCGGGGGCCGATGATCATCCTCAGTCGGAGCGATCCCGCGCTGGTCGACAAGCTGTTCGAGGCCGAGGTCCCCGAGATCTACGAAGGGATCGTCAAGATCGTTGGGGTCGCCCGCGAGCCCGGGAGCCGCAGCAAGATCGCGGTGACCACCCGCGACGGGGACGTGGATCCGGTGGGGGCTTGCGTGGGCATCAAGGGCTCGCGCGTGCAGGCGGTGGTGCAGGAGCTCCGGGGCGAGAAGATCGACATCGTGCCGTGGGATCGCGATCCCGCCCGCTACATCATCAACGCGATCCAGCCGGCCGAGGTGAACAAGGTGATCGTCGATGAGGCCGACCATCGAATGGAGCTGGTGGTACCCGACGAGAAGCTTAGCCTGGCCATCGGCCGCAAGGGGCAGAACGTCCGCCTCGCCTCTCAGCTCACGGGCTGGAAGCTCGACATCATCAGCGAGACGAAGTTCAAGCAGATGGAGGAGGAGGCGCTCGGCGCGATGCGCGAGATCGAGGGCCTGGAGGAGGACCTCGCGCGTGTGCTGTACCGGCTCGGATTCCGCGCCCTCGAGGAGATCGCCGAGGCCCAGGTCGAGGAGCTGGTGCCGATCCAGGGGGTGGGGACGCCCGAGGCTGCTGCCTCGCTCAAGGAGCGCGCCGAGACGGCCATGGAGCGCCTCCGCCACGAGCGGATCCAGGCGGCGCTCGCCAAGCCGGAGCCGTTGACCGAGCGGGAGAAACTCCGGTTCGTGCGCGGCGTGGGGATGCGCACGCTCCAGCTGCTCGAAGAGGCCGGATACCGCACCGTCCAGGACCTCGAGCGCGAGGACCCGGATCGCCTGGCGATCAAGACCGGACTCGGCATCAAGAAGGCCCGGCTCGTCCAGCAGGGGGCCATCTACTTTCTGACCCACGAGTCCAAGGAGATCGAGTCGGCCCGCGCCCGAGTCGGGGACTCGATCCCCGGGAGCGAGCCCGCCTGAGGCCCCTCCCACCCCACGACCACCGAGATACCGCATGATGTTCGTCGTCGAACCCGATCCCGCCGACCCCCCGTCCCCGCTCGAGGCAGCGGCCGTGGGCGGAGGGGCCCGCTCGACCTCCGGCCGGCGGCGGGACCGGACCTGCGTCGGCTGTCGCACCGCGACCGATCCGGAGACGGTTGTGCGGGTGGTCCTTGGGCCCGACGGCTCCCTCGCGCCCGATCTGGCCTGTCGAGCACATGGCCGCGGCGCCTGGGTGCACCCACGCCTCACCTGTCTTCGTGACGCGGCGCGCCGAGGGTTCGCCCGCAGCTTCCGGAGCCCCGTTCGGACGTCAGCGGAGGAATTGGTGGAGTTACTCCGCCGTGCGGCGGACCGGCGCATCGGGGGCCTCCTGTCGGGGGCCTGGCGCGCCAGGAAGCTCGCGGTCGGGTCCGACGCGGTGGTCGAGTCCCTCGCGACCGGTTCGAGTCAGCTGGTCATCGTGGCCCGGGACGCTCGCGCGGCCGCGGACACCACGGCCGTGAGCCGGGCTGTCGCGGATGGGCTCGTTCGGGTTTGGGGGACGAAGAGCGCGATCGGGCTGGCCACGGGCCGGGCTGAGGTTGGGATTGTGGCAGTTTACGACGCCGGATTCGCTCAGGCCTTGTCAATTGCCCTCGAGCTGGCGCAAATGCCTGCGCTGGCGGCGGAACCGATCATGCCGCCCCCAGGCGGGTCGACGGAGGATGGATGAGTAAGGTGCGTGTCTACGAAGTCGCCCGCGATCTGGGCCTCGATCCCAAGCAGGTGGTGACTCTCTTCCAGTCGATCGGCGTGACTGAGGTGAAGAACCACATGAGCGCAGTGGGTGCTGATGCGGTGGAGCGCATCAAGCGCCACCTCGATCGCCAACAGGCTGCCAAGCCTGTCGAGGAGCATATCCGACCCGGTGTGGTGAAGCGCCGTGTCGCTTCCAGAGCAGGCGACGGCGAGACGTCCTCTCCGGTTGCCAGCGCGCCGCCATCGCGGCCCTCCTCACCGAGCTCGAGCGCCCCCCATCGCGCGACGTCGGGCGGCCCTGCTTCCGCGCTGCGCGAGGCGAGCACGCCTCGCCAGGTCGCGCGGGCGGAGCCGATCGTCCGCACTCCCAAGCTCCCTCCGGCGCCAGTTCCGGCTCCGGTTCCGCCGCCCGTCGAGCCGGCTCCGCTACCCACGCCCGCCCCGCGGCCCGAGCCCGTGGTCGTCGTGGAGGCGGCACCCCCGCCGCCCCCGCCGGTCGAGGTGGCGGAGGTCTTGCCGGCCGCGCCCCCACCGGCACCGGTGGCCCCCCGGGTCGAAACCCCGGTCATCGAGGCTGCTCCCGCGCCGGAACCGCCGCCGCCGGCGCCCGTGCCGGAACCGGCGCTCGCGGCTCCGGTCGAGCCCCCGGCAGTCGCGCCTTCCCCTGTCTCGGCGGAACCGCTCCCCCCGGCGGAGCCAGCGGTGGCGCCGCCTGCCCCCCCGGCAGAGGCGGCGCCAGCCCCCCCCGCCCCATCCGCGCCAGCGGAGGGACAACGTCCGTCCGTCCCGCCGCCCGTTCGTCGTACGGGTATCGACGTCTGGGAAGGACGACCCGGCGTGCCCATGCCGGCGGCGCGCGGCACGCCTCAGCCACGACGCCAGACCTTCGACGCCAAGGCCCCGGCGAACCTCCCCGGTCGGGGGGGCGCTCGCCCAGGCGCCGGCCCCGGCAGGGGTGGGCCGCAGGGACGCGGAGCCATGCGAAGAGGAGGGATCGGTTCCTTCTCGCGCGGGCCGCGCACCGGTGGTGCTCCCGTCACGCAGGAACGTTCGGCGCACAAGAAGGTAGTCAAGATCGAGGAATCGATCGGGCTGCAAGGGCTGGGGATCAAGATGGGCGTGAAGGCCCAGGACTTGCTGCGCGTCCTGGTCACGCTCGGCCTCCAGAACGTGAACATCAACACCACGCTCGACAGCGATACCGCCAAGCTCGTTGCCAACGAGTTCGGGTGGGAGGTCGAGGACGTCGCGGTGAGCGACGAAGACGCGATCCAGGCGGCGCAGGGCATCGAGACCGAGGTCGTGGACGACGGCACCCGCGAGGTGCGGCCACCGGTGGTCACCGTGATGGGACACGTCGACCACGGGAAGACCAGCCTGCTCGATGCCATTCGGAAGAGCAACGTGGTGGCGGGCGAGGCCGGCGGCATCACCCAGCACGTTGCGGCCTACAGCGTCGAGACACCGCAGGGCCGGATCACCTTCCTCGACACGCCGGGCCACGAGGCCTTCACCTCGATGCGCGCTCGCGGCGCCAACGTGACGGACATCGTGATCCTCGTCGTGGCCGCGGACGACGGGGTGATGCCCCAGACGCGGGAGGCCGTGAACCATGCCCGTGCTGCGCACGTGCCGATCGTCGTGGCTGTCAACAAGTGCGACAAGCCAGAGGCGCAGCCCGAGCGCGTGCGCCGGGAGCTCTCCGAGATCGGGCTCATCGCCGAGGAGTGGGGGGGTGACACCCTCATGGCCGAGGTCTCGGCGGTCAAGCGCACCGGGATCGACACGCTGCTCGAACAGGTCATGCTCGGCGCGGAGATGCTCGAGCTGCGAGCGAACCCGAACAAGCCCGCCATCGGCACCGTGATCGAGGCGCAGCTCGATCGAGGCAAGGGTCCTGTGGCCACCGTCCTCATCGAGGAGGGAACGCTCAACCGCGGGGACGTGGTGCTCGCGGGCTCCGCCTACGGCAAGGTTCGGGCGATGATCGACAGCAAGGGTCGGAACGCCAACGCGGCCGGTCCGGCGACCCCGGTTGCCATCATCGGCCTCACCGACGTGCCGAGCGCCGGCGATCCCGTCCACGTGGTGAAGGACATGAAGATCGCGGAGAAGATCGCCGAGAAGCGGCGCTCCTCCGAGCGCAGCGTCTCGCCGACCGGGCCGCGCGCGGTGTCCTTCGAGGACATCATCAAGGGCATGGCGCACAGCGATCAGCTCGAGCTCAAGCTGATCGTGAAGGCGGACGTGCAGGGGTCGGTCGAGGCCCTCTCGAACGCCATACTCAAGCTTTCCAGCGAGAAGGTCAAGGTTACCATCGTGAACGCGGCCGTCGGCGCGATCACGGAGGGCGACGTCAACCTCGCCGTCGCGGCGGGGGCGACGATCATCGGCTTCAACGCGCGTCCCGCCGGTAAGGCCAACGCGCTCGCGCAGCAGGAGAAGGTCGAGATCCGACAGTACAACGTCATCTACAACGTGGTGGACGACGTGCGCGGGCTGATGGAGGGCATGCTCGCGCCGACGCTGGTGGAGAAGCAGATCGGCAAGGCCGAGGTGCGCACCGTGTTCAAGCTCAGCAAGGCGGGCATCATCGCGGGCTCGATGGTCCTCGATGGGCTCGTTCGCCGCAACGCGATGGCTCGCGTCCAGCGTGAGGGCGCCCAGGTGTACGAGGGCAAGATCTCGAGCCTGAAACGATTCAAGGAGGACGTCCGTGAGGTCAAGGACGGGTTCGAGTGCGGTATCGGTCTCGATGGCTTCAACGACATTCGCGAAGGCGACCTCGTCGAGGTGTTCGATCTGGAGCAGGTGAAGCAGACACTCTGAGCGACCGGCCGCCGATTTGGTCAGGGTCGGTTCGTTCCGCGCTGTCTTCTGGAGTAGGCCATTGTTCGTTGGAGTCGCCCGATTCGTCCTGCAGATCCCTGGGGCCCGGTCCCTCAAGGATCGCCGTCGAGTGGTGCGGTCGCTCAAGGAGCGGCTGCGCGCCCGGCTGCCCGTCTCGGTCGCGGAGGTCGGCGAGGTCGAGCGGTATCAGGTGGCCACGCTCGGGGTTGCGGTGGTCTCGAACGCATCGGCTTGCTGCCGGGAGGTGCTGGACGCCGCTCGGGGGATGGCGGGTACGGCGGCCGACGCGATCCTCGCCGACGCCGCCAGCGAGGTGATCCCGTTCGGGACGCGGGGGGCCGGCGTTCGCGGCGGCCTCGGTGATCCTGCCGAGACCATCGAGGACTGGGACGAGTCGGAGGACGATCACTACGGCAAGGGCCGGGAGAGCGTGTTTTGACCGGCGACGGTCGGCGCGCCCGGCGTGTCGCGGAGACGCTCCGCATCCACCTCTCCAACGTGATCGCCCGGGAGCTCGCGGATCCCTCGCTCGGCGGGGTGGTGATCACCGGGGTGGATCTGCCCGATGATCTCGGTCTTGCCCGCGTCCACGTGCGGCTGCTCGTGGGCGACGAGGATCCGAAACGACGGACCGCGGTCGTTCGCGCCCTCGGTCGAGCCACGACCCGCCTCCGCCGCGCGGTGGCCCCCGCGCTCCAGCTCCGTCGCGCCCCCGAACTCAGCTTCGACTACGACACGGGCCCCGACGCGACGCGCCGCGTCGAGGAGCTGCTGGCCGAGATCGCCAAGGAACCGAAGTCGGACGAGTAGCGCATCCCCCATCCTGGCCACCCGCGTTGCGGCCGCGCGGGGAGGCAGGAGGTCACGAGCGTCCCGCGATCCCGCGGGTGGTGGTGGGCGCCGGAGCCTCGAGCTCCCGAGCGGGAGGCGGGGACCCGAAGGCTCGGTTCGGCGCGCTAGAGCACGATCAGGTTGCTGACAGTAACGGCAGCGCTGAAGACGCGTCCATGCGAGGCGAGGACGCGTTTCCCGCGCTGCTTCCGGTGAGGTCTGCTGCCGGTTCGGTGCTCTAGGTCATTGACTTGACGCAGCAATCAACCTGATTGCTGCTCTAGCGGCCCTGCTGCTTGATGATGAGCTGGACGCGGCGGTTCCGCGCTCGGTTGGCGTCGGACACGTTGGGCACCAGCGGCGAGTCCTGCCCGTAGCCGCGCGCCTCGAGGCGTGACTCGGCGACCCCAAGCTTCACCAGAGCGTCGCGCACCGCGTCGGCGCGCTCCTGGCTCAGCCGCTTGTTGTAGGCGGGGGTCCCGGTGTTGTCGGTGTGGCCCTGGACCTCGACGAACTGGATCTCGGTGCGCTGGCGTAGCACGTCCGCGATCTCCTCGATGATGGCCGCGGAGTCGGGCAGGATGTTCGCCGAGTCGTGCTCGAAGTGGACCTGCTCCTTGAGCTTGAGCTCGGTGCGGGTGACGACGACCTTGCCGTCCTTCGGGCGCTTGTGGATGCTGATCCGCGCCTTGTTGTCCTGGCGCGGCAAGACATCGACCTCGGAGACGGCCCGCATGTAGTCCGGGGCTTCGACGAAGAGCTTCACGGTACCCGGCGGGACGTTCTCGAACTTGAACGCGCCGACCGCGTCGGCGGTGAGATCGAGCTGGCGGCCGAGCTTGTCCATGATCTTGACCCTCGCGCCGGGGATGGGCGCCGCGGTCTCCGCGTCGACTGCGGTGCCGACCACGGTGCCGACCTTCGGGAGGGCCACGAGCTGGCACTCCACGGCGATCTCGAGCTTGCCATCGACGCCGACCGTGGCGGCCGGGGCGGCGGGCGCGGCGGGCAGCGGGGTCCCGTCCGGGCCGATCGCAGGCGGCGGGGCGGCCGGTGCGACCACGCCAGGCTGGGCGCCCGGGGCGGCACCCGGGACCTCGGCGGCGATGTTCGCCATGCACTCGGCGTCCTTGTACCCCTCGGCCGTGACCGCGAACGTGTACTGGCCGGGGTCGAGATCGATCGTCCGGAAGCTGCCATCCTCGGCGGCGATCATGCCGGTGATCGGGCGACCGGCGAAGCGCACGATGGCGTTCGGCACCGGCTCGCGGGTGGCTTGATCGAGGACCTTGCCCACGACGACGCGCTCGACCTCGGGCGGCTCGACGGGCCTCTCCACATCTACCTGCTTCACGATCGGCGCGGGCTTCTTGATATCCACGGCGTAGCCGATGCCGAACCGGAAGGCCCAGGGCACCTCGGGGGCGACCTCCTCGATGAACTCCTTGGTGGCACCCGTGCCGATCTCGAAGGCGACGAGGGCGGTCAGTCCCTCGAGCACGGGGTTGACCCGCGCGCCGATGCCCACGCGCGACGGGGTGGTCGAGAAGCCCTTGTCGAGCTTGAGGCAGCCATCACCAGGGGCGAGGTGGTCTCGGTTGCATGCGTAGCTGTCCTTGCCCCGCTTGATGCCGACGGGGATATCGAACGTCCACTCGAGGAACGGCCGGACGTACTTGATCGGCGCCTCGGCGCCCACGCCGAGCTGGAAGGCGTCGACCCGGTCGATGTCGAGGCCGAAGCGCTCGACTCGGGTGATGCGCCCGGTCTCGGGGTTGTTGTTCTCGCTTCGCTGCTTCTCGACGTCCTCGACCAGCTTGCCTGCGTTGTTGAAGTAGTAGCCGAGGTTTACGTGCGCGCGGAACGGGATGCGAGCCTCGGCCGCCACCCGGTTGGCGAGGTCCACGGAGGAGAGCAGCCGGATCGCGAAGCTCGTCCCGCTGCCATCGATCCCAACGCCGCCGGTGCCGTTGAGCAGCCAGAGCTCGAGCTCGCCACCCACGCCGAGGATGCGTCCCGGGCGGTGCGGCAGGAAGCCCTTGAGGCCCCAGTTCGAGTCCCCTAGGACCTGGAGGAGCTCGGGGCGTCCCTGGTTGTTCGAGGTGGCGCTGGCATGCATGCCCATGTAGGCCTCGAGGAACTCGGCCAGGCTGAGCGAGAGGCCGATGTCGGCGCCGATGCGGCTCATCTCGTCCTCGGCGGGATTGCCGGGATCGACCAGATCGCAGCCTCCCTCCGTCGTGCCGTCGCACAGGAAGCCGCGCTTCTGGGAGATGCTGCCCATGAAGGACAGCCGGAAGGTCCCCGGGGCGCCGGAGTACGCTTCGCTCAAACGGAGCAGACCCGTGCTGCCTCGTTGGTTGTTGTTCAGAGTCAGGGTGAGCCGCCGCATCTCCAGGCGCGTCTCGTCGTCGAGCTCGACCGGGCCCCGCTCGGTGGCTTCGGGCTCGACCATGGCATCGCCGGTCGCGGTGGCGTCGAATGTCGCGTCGACCCCAGCAGCTGGTGGTGCGGCGCCGGGGGTTCCCGGGGCTGGCGCGACCCCGGGTGCGGCGGGAGCACCAGGTGCCGGAGCGGTGCCGGGTGCGGGTGCGGCACCGGGCGCCGGAGCGACCGGCGCCGGAGCGGGTGCAACGCCGGGCGTTCCGGGCGCGGGCGGCGGTGGCGCGGCGGGTACGGTCCCCGGCACGGGAGCGGTCCCCGGCGCGGGGGCTGGCTGCGCAGCGACCGAAGCCGTCGCGAGGAGAACCGACAGAAGGGTCAGGGGGGCGATCGCAGCTCTCATCTTCCCTCGTGTGCTTGCCGTGCGGCACCTGGCGCGCGGCGGACGCGGCCCTCCTTGCGGGGCCCACCATTGGCCAGCCGGTTCTAGCACTGATCATTGGAAATGGGCTAGGGACCGCGAGCGATTCGAGGCGGAGGCTGCCCCTCGAATCGTCCAGAATCGGCGAGTTTCCTGTAGGGGCGAAGCTCCGGTATGCTCCTGGGCACCGTGGCATTGCCCCCGATCGTCGCCGAGCAGCTCCAAAAGACCTTCCGGCAGGGGTTCTTCATGAAGCGGGTAGAGGCTGTGAAAGGAGTGTCTTTCACGGTGGAGGCGGGGAGCATCTTCGGGTTCCTCGGGCCCAACGGGGCGGGCAAGACCACGACGATCAAGATGCTGACGGGGCTCATCGCGCCGACGGGTGGGCGGGCGACCGTCTTCGGCGAGCCGATCCCGAGTCTGCGTGCCCAGGCACGGACCGGATTCCTCCCTGAGAACCCGTACGTCTATCCCTACCTCACCCCCGCGGAGTTCGTGGAGATGTGCGCACGGATCTCGGGGATCCGCGGGCGCGCGGTGCGGAGCCGCACTCGCGAGGTCCTCGAGCGGGTCGGCATGCTCTACGCGGCGGATCGGCCGGTGCGAAAGCTCTCCAAGGGGATGCTGCAGCGTACCGGGATCGCGGCCGCGCTGGTGAGCGAGCCCGAGCTTCTCATTCTCGACGAGCCGATGAGCGGGCTCGATCCAGTGGGGCGTAAGGAGGTGCGGGACCTCATCCTCGACGAACGGCGCCGAGGGCGGACCATCTTCTTTTCGACGCACATCCTCAGTGACGTCGAGACCCTCTGCGATCGGGTCGCCATCCTGCGCAAGGGCGAGGTCGTGGTGTCCGGTACGCTCAGCGAGCTCTTGCGCCGCGATCTGCAGCGCACCGACATCGTCCTGGCCGGGGCTGACCAGCGCTTCGTCAAGCGCATCAAGAAGATCTCCCTGGGGGTCGAGCGGATCGCGGAGCGGGTGGTGGTCGCCGTGGGCAAGCAGGTCGAGATCAACGCCATCCTCCGGGCTGCCCTCGACGCCGGGGTCGACGTGGTGGAGGTGGTGCACCGGAGCGAGACCCTCGAGGACCTCTTCGTTCGCGAGGCGATCGACGAGCACTCGAGCGCGAGCCCGGCCAAGGTAGCCGCCGACGCGGCCCATGGTTCCCCGGCCGCGCCCGACGAGGAGCTGCTTGCTCTGCCGGAGCCTCGATCCGATCCGGACACGGCCCTCGACCTCCGGCCGCCCCCACTGTCCGGTTCCGATGCCGCCCCCAATTCCGATCCCGACACCGCGCTCGATCTCAAGCTCCCGCCCGGGATGGACGAGAACCCCGACCCCGAGGCGCGCGGCGGGCCCGACCCCGAGGCGCGCGGCGGGCCCGACCCCGAGGTGCGCTGCGAGCCCGACCCCGAGGTGCGCTGCGAGCCCGACACCGACCCTGATCCGAAGTAGGTCGCGTCACCGCCGTAGCACGCGGCGTACGAGGGCAAGGTCGGCCGCGCCGAGCTCGCGGGTCAGGAGCAGCACGCTCGCGTACACGATCGCCACCGCGCCCGCGTAACCTACCGTGAGGACTCGGAGTGCGTTCCCGGTCAGTCCGAGGTCGGGCAGGCAACGACCGAGGACGACGGAGACGGCTACGGCGGTGCCCACCCGGACTGCGGTGGCGGTCGGCACCAGGCCGCCCGTGGCGCGGCGCACCAGGATGGCGGCGCTGACGGTGGCGACCAGGATCCCGAGGGAGGTCGCGACCGCCGTGCGGAGGAGCAGCGCTGGCGCGAAGGCGGTCCCGGAGAGCCCCAGGGCTCCGAGCCCGATGACCAGGGCGAGGGCCACCACGGTGACGATGGCCGACTCGCGTTCGCGTCCGATGCTGTTCAGCACCGTGGTGAGGATCCCGAAGATCGCGAACGCCCCGAAGCCGAGGGTCAAAAGCTCCATCGCGTTCGAGCCGAGCTCGGCCGCGTCCTGGCCGAACACGCTCGTCAGCAGCTCGCGCGCCAGTCCCGAGGACACGCTCACCATCACCCCCGCGATGACGAGGGCGAGGCGCATCCCCGCGCGGACGTAGTCGCGCACGGCGTCCCGATCCCGAGCCCGGTGCGCGGCCGCGAGCAGCGGGAACAGCACGAAGGTGATGGCGAGCAGCAGCTGGTAGGGGAGGAAGGAGAAGAGCTGGGTCGCGCGGTAGGCCCCGATCAGCGGGTCGGCAGCCTCCACCGGGAGGCCCGCCGTGGTGGCCGCGCGCGAGGCGAAGGCGCGGAGCACCGTGAGATCGGCCTGGAAGAGGAGGTTTAGCAGGAGCTGTCCGAGGGCGAGCGGACCGATGAACAGGAGGTGCTCGCGCACGCCGAGCGGCGACCGGCCGGAGCGCCCCGTGCCCACGACCACCACGGCCGCGACCAGGACCAGGACGGCTGCGGCCACGAACCCCGCCATCGCCCCTTCGGGCCCGCGGCCGAAGAGGCGCACCGCGACCAGCCCGCCCCCCACCAGCCCCACCGTACGGAAGGTCGCCGCGGCCACGTCGAACAGGGCCTGTCCGCCGAAACGGCGCGACCCGTTGAGCACCCCGATGAGCGGCGCGTACAGGCCGTAGGCGACCACGATGACGCTGCCGAGCCTAAGGGACATGACCACGTGCGGCATCCCCGTGAACGTCCCCACCGGGCCGGCGGCGAGGAACGCGGCGGCGCCGAGGGGCAGCGCGAGGACCGCGTGCACGGAGAGCGCTCGTCGCGTGGTCGCTGGCCGCTCCGCCTCCGGCGCCTGGGCCACGGCCCGGCTCACCCCCTGGATCGAGGTGGTGACGACCGTGTTATAGAGGATGCTGGAGAGCGAGAGGGCGCTCGAGAGCGCGCCATAGCCGTCCAGGCCCAGCACGAACTTGAGCAGGATCTGCTGGACGAGCCCGAGGCCGATGAAGTACCCCTTCGCTCCCGCCACGGCGAGCCCGCCCCGGCCCGCCGTACGAGCGACATCGGAGCCGTCCGACGATGGGACAGCCCCCTCCGAATGGGGACGCGACGAATCACTCGGAGCTGCGGCCACCCCCGCGCTATCGCACCTCCAGCTGAGGGGCGTCAACGACGCCCGAGGCCATTCGCCGGGGCTTGCCCTTGACTTGGCGGAGCGCGCGACTAGCCTCCTCGCGCCCTTGCCGGGTACCGGACGGTGCTCGGCTCGCCATTCCGGCGTAGCTCAGTTGGTAGAGCAGGCGGCTGTTAACCGCCGGGTCGTTGGTTCGAGTCCATCCGCCGGAGCAAAAAACAAGCTGATTCCGTTCGAGGGGGGGTCAGCAATCGGATCCGAGAGATCCGAAACCCGAAGCCGAGGGAGAGCGGCTTCGGGCATGGTGAGATTGCGGACGCTGGAACGGAGGTACCGCTCGTGCGCGGCCAGGCTCGCGTGCCCGGCCAGCGCTTGCGCTTGCTGCGCCGTGGCGCCGGCTTCGGCGAGCGCTTGGACGAAGGCACGGCGCCAGCTGTGGAAGTCTACAGGGCGGGTCGTCGCCGTCTCCGTGAACAACTCCACCTCGCGTGCCGTCATCGGTCGCGCCGTCTCCCATGTGCGGATCACGACCGGACGTTCACCGGCCGCGCACCTCTTGTCCTTCGCGCTCTTCCGTTCCTCGACTAGGACCAGGATCCCGAAGGCCCGTTGCAGGTCGTCGCGGAACGCCCCGGCGTGGCTGGTGTCGTGCTTCTCGCCGGTGCCGGCCCTGCTGTGCTTGCCATCGCGGAGGGCAGGGAACACGAGCCCGGCCAGGGGCCGCCCCTGCCGCTCCCACCAGTCCCGAAGGATGGGGCGCAGGATCCCTGGCACCGGTAGCCGTTGCGGCCGTGCGGTCTTGCAGCGCGGCGCCAGGCCCCACGTGAAGGCCCCGTCTGCGACGTCGAACGTTTCCCACGCAAGGTGGTGAAGGTCGCCGGTACGGACGCCACCGAAGCACCTCGAGACGCAAGCCATGGTCTGCCGCTCCCGGACCGCCTTCTCGTAACGCTTCTCCGGATGCTCCCACGCGAGGTACCGGACCAGCTCCTCATCGGTCAGCACCGCCCGTTCCCGGGTGTCGCGGAAGGCCTTCGGCGTCTTCACCCGCTTGACCACGTTCTCTTCCACCACCTCGTCGCGGTAGAGCGCCCCGAGGACCGCGGACATGTCGCCACGGAGTAGCCGCACCGATTGCTGACTCGCTCCGGTCGCGGCGTAGCCCTCGAGACACTCTCGCACGTTGACGGGGCGGATCGACGTGACCGGCATCGGGCCCAGCGACTCGAACGCGAACCGCTCCAACCGACCGATCCGATCGTCCGCCGTCCGGATCCCACTGGCCCCCACGATCCTTCTCGCCGCTTCCTCGAACGACTCCACCCGCTGCGCTTCTTCGGCGGTAGGCGTCGCCCCCTCTGCCATGAGGCGCCGGAGCTTCGCTTTCGCCACCGCCTTCGAGTCCGTCCCCAGCTTCCGCACAACGCGTACGCGCTCGCCGTCCACGGTCGCGGTGAAGCGCGCGAACCACCCCGTTGAACGCCAGAAGATTGAGCCAGTTGCGGGTCGTCCGCCGGGATGCTTGGTGGTTGCCATGTCTATCGCTCCAACTGTTTCACGTGAAACAAATGCCTAGACGTAAATGCAGGGTACGGATTCGCGCAGTGGACGGGCGGACGGGTGGTCGATGTTCAGCACTTCCCACCCATCGGCGGTTTGGCGGATTGAACCAGTTGCTTTCCTTGCCATATGTTGCCCTACTATCCGGCCTCTTGTTTCGGTCGCGCGCCAAACGCGCGACCCGGCCCGCGCACCAAAGCTACGTGAGAGCCGTTTTTGGCTTTTGGCGGGTTCAAGCCCTCGCTCCGGTCGCGGCGAACCAAACCGCCGTGCTCTCCGCGCCTCTTGCAGCCCGGAAAGGGGCTGGCTCACATAAGAGACGGTGCCGTGAACCAAACCGCCGTGCTCTCCGCGCCTCTTGCAGCCCACCTCCCCAGGCCCCAGCGAATCCGGGTACCTGGGGAGCGGATTGCGAGCGACGTCTATGCACCCTCCCTCCTGCTCAGCTCCGCCGCCGCTGCTGCGCCGACGTTGAAGCAGTCCTCCACCACCCGAATCAGCTCGGCCGTGGAGAGCCCGGACATGTCGAGCGGGTCCCCAGCCGGGGGCAACGTCTCCCGCTCCTCGGGGTCGCCCTGGGTAGCGGCGTCGAGACAGTCGGCCTTGTGCCGAAGCCGAGCCGCACGCGCGAAACGGCACTCCGACTCCGCGACCCGGGCTGCACGGCGAAGCTCGGCTGCGTCGGTCATGGTGCCCCCAAGTGCTGGTTGCGTTGCTGCCGGTACAGCGCCGCCGACTCGGGGTACCCGCGGGCCCAGAGCGCCATTGCGTGGCACCACAGCCCGTCCGCCAGCCAGCCCAGGCCAAGCTCCCCGGCACGTCGAGAAGCCCGCCTGGCACGCTCCACGCGGTCACAACGGGCAAGGATCCTCGCCACCTTCGCGGGGGTCACGGCTTCGCCTTCCGTGCCTTCGGTGCTGCCGTCAGCACTCCACGAACCAGCATCCCGGAGAGCACGGGCCCGCGGCTCGCGACCAACGCCAGGAAGCCGACGATCTGTTTGTACTCGTCCGGCGTGAGGGCGAGCGTTACCGTCTTCGTGGGGCGCTTCACGGCTGCACCACCGCGTGAATGACGGCATCGTCGACCGCCGGAATCAGGTCCCGGATCATCTCGGTGGCGAGCGGGACCGTTTCCGAAGCGGCCCCGCACACCTCACTCATGTCCTCGTCGGCCAAGGCCTCGAACGTCACGAGCAAGAGCGAGCGCACCCGCACGAGGCGCCGGTTGAGGTCGCCGCGGACCTTCTCGGTGGACGACATGGCATTCTCGACCGCGGCGTTCTTCACCGTCTCGTCGCGGCACTTGAGCACGGACTCCAGTACTTCGTCCGCCTGTTCGTCGGACTCGAGTTCCAGCGCGGAGAAGCCGTCAACGATGGTCCGAAGGCGGGTGCCGATGTGCGGCTCGGCGGGGGGAACATCGGGCAGGATGACGGCAGGCGCGGGCTTCTTGCTCGCGCGGGTCTTCGTTGCTATTCTCTTGGTGTTCGACATGGGTTCACTCCTTGGTTGAACGAGAGCTCCGACGGGGTCCAGCCGTTCGGAGCTCGGCTGTTTGTGCTACTTGCGCTTCGGCGCGGGTTCGGCGAGCTCCGCCTCGATGGGTCCGATCCCCCGCTCCAACACAACGCGGATGGCGTGGGACTGCGACGGCGCCATGCCCATCGCGCGTTGCGCCAGCTTGGCGGCCACGGCGTCGAGGCGGTCGACGAGGTCACGCGGCAACCGGGCTGCCACGTTGCTGAAGGGCTCCTTGTTCTCGTTCTTGGGGCGGGACATGGGGGCTGATTCCTTGCGTTGGGGGTGAGGGGGGCCGGAGCCCCCCGGGGTCCTCTCACCAGGCTCCGACCCAGGCCATCAGCTCGTCCGTCGGCACCCCGAGCCGGAGCGCGTACCGCTCGAAAGAGTCGCGGCTCGGGAGCTCGCCATGGGTTGCCTTGATGGTTGCGACGTCGGCCGTGAGGGCTTCGACGATTTGCTTCTGGGCGGCGGTGAGCTTGATCATGAAAGCCAATCTACGCCTCCCAAGACTCCAGTCAACCGCGTTTCGGGGCGTCAACGCGAATAAGTAGGACGCTTGTCTACCAGCAAGAAACGCCGGGTGTTGGCTGGCCGGACAACGGTCAACGGGCCGGTCCATGATCGCCGAATAGCAGGAGAGAGAGGTCATCCTCCCTACGCCTCGCCCTTTGCCAACCAGCTCTCCCCTTTCGGCGCATGTCCCAATGGTTGTCCGCGTTCGTCCCCAAAAAGAGGTGCGACGGGTTGCAGCACCGCGGGTTGTCGCAGTGGTGGCAGACCAGCAAACCTTCGGGGATTTCGCCGCGTGTCAGTTCCCATGCAACGCGGTTGACCACGGTGGTTGTTCGCTTTCCGTCGACGTCGACGTCCACAAGGCCATAGCCGTCCTGTTTCACTCGCGCCAGCCACGGCCAGCACTCCTCGGGCCCGCGCCGGTCAACGCGGCTCCAGAACCTAGCTTTCAGCGTCGGATCGAACATCGGTGTTTCCTTACAGTGTGGTGACAACGGTCAACGGGCCGAACCCCTGGTCAAGCCCGCCGCTGCAACCAACGCGACGGCGCCGGCGGAGTCGCCTGGTGGTACGGTGGGGGTGGGGGTGTCGAGTTCAGCAATAACCGAGCGGTAGATCGCCAGTAGCTTCGGCAGGGCCGTCAACGCATTGGCGAAATCCGATGCCGTGTGGACGCCGGCCGCCACTCGGTGGGCCTCGAACGCACGCCACAACTGCGCTAGTGCGATGGCTAATCCAATGCGGGTCCCAGTTCCGGTGACCCGCGGCGCATTATCGCTATCCGTGACAAGGTGGAAACTCACCGGCAGGGTGATGGGGAGCGGGGGAACCGAGGTATCGAACGACCCAACCCCGATGCCCGGACCGCTCCAGCCGTCATTGACCACGTGACGGGCGAGTAGACGCGCTATCTCACTAACGGTCGTCGCTAGCGCCGAGTCGGTGGACGCACCCTTATAGGCGGTGCCAATCGCATTAAACCTGGATTTCGCGCGGCCCCGCGACCAGCTGCCGGCGGCGAGCTGATGCCAGGTCCGCGGAGCGCGAATCGACTCGAGAGGGC
>JAFGBI010000121.1 GCA_016933275.1 Polyangiaceae bacterium
AGAGAGCGCCTCCTTGCCCGCGCGGTCATTGGCGCCAGCGGTGGTGGCGGCGTGGAGCGAGAAGCCGTGCTCGGCGGCGCACAGGCCATGGAGCTGGAGCTCGCCGCGGGCGCAAAGGTGGATGGGATCCCGCCAGCACAGCGCGGGCCCAGCGGGAGGCGAACCCGCGACGCCCGGGCCGACGAGCTGGGCGAGCACGGGCTCGCGGTCGGAGAGCGCGCGATGTGCGCGTTGGGCACGGCCAGCTTCGTCAGGACTTCCGTCACGCGAGCGCGGCCGTCGGTGTACGTGAGGCTCACGCTCCCGCGGTCGCAGGTCATGGTGAAACGGCCGAGAGCCCAGGCGGGGACACGCTCGACGGTGGGCGCAGGGACGTCCCCGGGGATGGTGTCGTATCGGTGGTAGATCTCGTAGCCGTCCATCCCGGCGCCGGGCGCCGAATACGCCGGAGGCCACGCTTCGCACGGCGAGTAGTCCTCGCCGAGCAGCCGGCCCGCGGCGTCGTGGGCGAAGTTCACGCCGCATCCGCGCGCATCGCTCGTGCCGACGAGAGCGCCCTGGTGGTCGTAGACGTACCGCCAGGCCTTGAGGCTTCCGCCGACGGGGGCTTCGGCGTTGGGATCCGGCTCGAACCCCGCGCTGGTGTTCGGCTCCACGTTGAGCACCATTCGCCCGAGCGAATCGTATCGCATCCACCGCGTGACCGAGTCGGCGGCGAGGGCGCGGCGGCGGGTGATACGGAAGGGCTCGCCGGTCGCGAGGTAGCTCGTCTCGATGAAGCGCGCTTCGATGGCGCCGCTCGCGTGCGCTCGCTCGGTCGTGCGGATGGCGCGACCGTGGCCGTCGCTGCGGGTGCTGGCGTAGTTGCCTTGATGCGAGCCGGGCTGCAAGTCTGCGGCGTCGTACAGGTCCGTCGACAACGCGTGATACACGCTCTGCAGCGTTACGGTGCCGTCCACGTCGTAGGTCTGCACCTGCCGCCCGAAGGCGTCGTACCGCTGGCTGCCGTACGACGTGGCCGGCGCCACCGGCGGTTCGAACTGGCGCGCGTCGGCGACGTCCGCAAAATTTTCTCTTGATGCCCCCCGCTCTGTGGCGGCGGTTTGCGGGCGCTCGCCCTCCGGGCGAGCGGGCCCCTGCCTAATCCCGGCTCGCCTCTGGCTCGCGCGGGCTGGGGGGCCCACGGCAGGGGGCTCGTCCGACTGTTGGCCTCGTGCTTGCTTGGCGGGTGCGGTTTGGCAGGAGGCTCGGGCTCGGCGCGCTCGATCGCGAGCCCACTCCCACCAGGGACGCCAGCTGCGCGGCCGCCACCAGGTCGGCCAGAGGAGCTCCGGAGGAGGGCCGAGCTCCGGCTCGTAGGCGTCTTCGTGGAGCCGGAGCTCAGGACCGCGGAGCGCCACGATTGGCTGGGCGTCGCGGGCGGCTCGGTCCACGAGGCGGGCTCCGGTGGGGCGTCAGTGCTCCGGCCAGCGCCGGTGCTGCTTCAGGCTCTCCAGTAACGGCGTGAGCTCTGACGCGCTCATGGCCACGATCACCGAACGACGAGCTGGGCTGAGCTCGAGGCCAAGGACCTCACAGAGCGCCTCGATCGCGGTGCGGATACCTTCCTCGCGCCCTTCCTCGCGTGCCGTGCCGAGCTCCATCTCGTAGAGACGGATCTGGTCTTCGC
Source organism: Polyangiaceae bacterium (assembly GCA_016933275.1). Lineage (GTDB taxonomy): Bacteria > Myxococcota_A > Polyangia > Polyangiales > Polyangiaceae > JAFGBI01. Next base: position 1,670 of record JAFGBI010000121.1, read on the forward strand.
GCCATCGCGCCAGGTCGCGGGCCGCCGGGTCCTGGCTGAGGCGCTCCAAGGCTTGGTTGGCTTTCCCGATGTCCTGGTTCCGCATGGCCAACTCCTTCCTTTCTTCGTCCGTCTCCGCCGCGAAGAATCTTGCCCAATCGTGCGCCGCCGCGTCCTCCGGATCAATCTGGCGCGCCCTACCGAGCTTCGGGAGTTCCACGGTGTGGACCTCGAAGGCGTCCGACAGCAGGGTGCCGTCGTGCACCTCCAGGGCCCGAAATGAAGACGGCGTCGTTTCTGGGGTTCAGCGTCTCGGCCATCGCGTACGGGCGAGGCAATCACACTGGAGCGGGGCAGGGCGGCTCCAATTGGCGAAGGTTCCTTGCCGAACGAGGCAAGGGGCCTCCTCGGCCCGCCTCCAGCCGAGCTCCCCGAAGCGGCGCGCCCCATGGATCACTTCTCGCGCCGGATCGTCGGCACAGCCGTCTGGTACAAGGAGCCAACGGCGGGCGAGGTGATCGCGATGCTCGACGCCACCGTCGAGGCCATCGGACGGACACCGAAGTACATCATCAGCGATCAAGGCGTGCAGTCCCGCGAAGAGTACCAGGCCTGGTGCCACGAGAAGGGCGTCCGACCGCGCTTCGGCGCGGTCGGACGCTATGGGAGCGTCGCCGTGCTGGAGCGCTTCATGCGCACGCTCAAGGGCGAGGGGCTGCGCCGGCTCGTAGCCGTACCGCTCCGCGAGCTTCAGATGACCGAGGAGGTCGCCGTCTTCGTCGACTGGTACCCAGAACAGATCTGCATCGCGGCGGTCGTCGAGGTGCTCGCGGCCAAGGACACTCGCCTCGGCTTCCCGTACTCGTCCGGCATCGAAGGCTCGAAGTTCAGTCACATGCGTGAGCTTCGGATCCAGCACGCTGGCGACCCCTACCGGGTCTTCTACGCCTTCGACCCGAGACGGACGGCGATGCTCCTCATCGGCGGCTGCAAAGCCGGAGACGACCGGTTCTACGAGCGCATGGTCCCGTGGGCCGACAGGATCTGCGAAGCGCACTTGCAGGAACTGGAGAACGAGCCAACCAACAGGAGGAAGTAGCGATGGCCAAAGCGTTCAAGAACCTCGTAGCCAAGATGTCGCCCCAGGCGCAGAAAGCGGTCAGGGAACGCGCTGATGCCGCGCTGCTCGCTCTCAACCTTCAAGAGCTGCGGCAGCATTGCACCGAGCTGACGCAGGAGGACGTGGCCGCGCTGCTCGACGTGACGCAGGCGTATGTGTCCAAGTTCGAGCGTCGCGGTGATATGCTGCTCTCGACCCTGTACTCGTACATCCGCGCCCTGGGTGGCGACCTGGAGATCCGGGTTCACGTTCCGGGCCAGGATGAGGTCCGCATCACCCAGTTCGAGCATCTGGCGAAGCTCGTCGAGCTGAGCGGCGAAGGGGCGAAGCGGGTGACCGTGATCTCGCACATCTCCTGAGGGATTTTCACGCTCGATGAGGGGGACGGAGTGGCTGGATTTGTGAAGGGGGAGG
>JAFGBI010000122.1 GCA_016933275.1 Polyangiaceae bacterium
GGACTAGGCAACCGATACCTACCCGACAGGCCCTGGTTTGTCCCCCGTCATTTGCGCCTAACTACGCGATATCTCAGCCGTTACGAACGGATCTGCTCCCTTCCAGGTTCAAGTGCGGTCTGGACCAGGCAGCGGTTTTTTGCAAGGCTCCCTATCTCGATTGCGCGGGAGTCTGGTGCACGTGTCACTTCTCGCAGCTATCATGGCGGGCAACGTGAGGGTCGGGACGCTTCTCGGATCGACAACGGCCGACCCCATCGCGAGGGCAGGGTTGGCGAGCGAGGATCGCCTCGATCATCTGGGCCTAGAGATCGCCGATCGCCTCCTCGGGCCAACCACCACGCACGGCATCTGGAAGCAGTTGCAGGAGGTTGCTCAGGAGTATCTGCTGAACGGGGGGCGGTCCATCAGGCCCCGCGAGCTAGTCAGACTGATGTCGCTGCGCCAGTTCGCGCGTCACTACCTGATCGGTGATTCAACCAAAGGCGCGCTACAGAGACTGCCACCCGCTCCGGAAACCAGGTACCGAAGCTGGCTGGAGCACGGAGGATCGCTGGACGAACTCGCCGGCCACATTCGAGGCAGTAGTCCGGGCGTGGTCTTTGCCCTGCCGGCCCGGTGTGTACCTCGGACTATGAACGCCGACACCTTGCGAGATCGCGCCGGCATCGATCACCTGGGGCTACGGATGCGCAGAGAGGTAGGCTGGGGTGCTCGATTGGAGGCCACCTGCACGGTACTCAGGTATCGGATTCCGCACAGCGTCCCCACTCGGGTTCCCACATTCCTCGACGCTGGGGCGACCAATGCTCCATTTGCTCCAACACGAACGACCCGCCGTGTTGGGTGGACTCGCTCCCTGTCCTCTAACTCTCCTGGTTTTCCTGAGGTAGTCCACCCACCCGTGGTGGCAAGAGATGCGGTCGCGCAGGTGTGCGAGCAAGGAACCTTCTCCGGCGATCCGAGTCCGGCATGGCGACCGCAACGGCTCGCCGAGTTCACCAGGAGGGGAAATGTCCGAACGTGACTGGGAAGCGTGGCTCAGTGAACTCGAATCGTCGCAGTCGGAACAGCAGGAGAATCGAGTACGGGCGGTGCTTTCAGGCGAAGCCGGCGAGCCACTGGTCGCCAGTCCTCATGAAGACCTGCCGCACGATCGTCTGGTCCGAGCATACCGTGCTTCCGCCAACGCCTCCTTCGTCGACGGCTTCCCGGCTACGGTCAAGTCGATGCTGGAGAAGCAGACCTTGCTCGAGCAGCGGCCTGACGTGATCTTCTGGCTGCTGCGTCTCGTGGAGGAGCTGGCATTCCCGCAAACTCGAGATCCCGTGCTTGCCCTGGCGGTTCGTCCCGACCTGGACGCGGTGCCATCGGTCGGCCTGGATATTCACCTACAGGCCGTGTCGACCGCCTTCGCCCTCGAACTTGGGTTGGAACCGACCCTGATCTCCCGCCTCTGGCGAGATCTTCCTAGCGAGCGCTACGGGCTGCTGGCTTGCGCTGGGCTCTCGGCACTCTCTCCGGACTCGGCGGCGCTTGCCCTCTCGCAACTGCTGGCATACTGGGCAACGCGATACCCCGAAGCTGCCGTTTCGCCCGACTGCGCCGAGTCGTTCGCCGAAGCCGAGACGGGAGAATCTGCCACGGCGCCTCCCGACCTTGATCTCGGCCTTGAGCTCAAGCTGCAACTACGCGCCGCCAACGAATGCTGGCCCAGACGCCGTATCGCTGCCAGGCTTGCACGTGAGCTCCTCGGCATGGACCCACGCGTGGTCCGTCTGTTTTGCAGCCTAATGCCAGCGCTCGATCCCACGGATCGCGAAATGGTACGCGCGCTGTGCGAGAATTGCCCGTTGGGAGAGGCCGAGCGCCCTCCCCATTGCCATCGTCCGTCCCCTGCTCCGAGGCGACCACCAAGTCCCACGGAGGGTGATCTGGACGCGGCTCCGCCTTCCGAGCTCCGGACACGCACCCATACCGATTGGTACGAGGAGACGCAGCAAGCGCTGGCAGTACTCGGACTGGACCCTTTGGACGTCGACCAATCAAGGGATCGTTATCCGGTGACCCCGACACAGGCTGAGGTTCTGAAGAGCAAAGGGTTCGGTCACTTGCTGTCGAAACGGGACCGAAAACCTTGGTTCTTGAGCTTCCTGCGCACTTCCACACTACCAGAGCACCGAAGGCGACCTGATGACCCTCGCCGATTCCTGCACGATTGACCAGTTGGTAGAACTCTCCCGTAGCCTCTGGCAAGAAACCTACGGTGCGGGCGAGGCCGTGAGCGCGGACGCCAAATGGATGCGGCTCAGTGGAGCTGCGTATGCCGCCTGGACGGAGCGGTACCTGAGAGAGTGCGACCAGTCCGTTCCTGGGCTTCGCGAGCAGATCCTGGATCGGCTTGCCACTCACGACCCGAAGACCGGCTGGAACGCTTGGATCAAGGCGGACAACGGCGCATCGGCTCGCGTCTCGATTCGCCTCCACGTCTTCTCCGCGCCACGGCTCGTGAACGCCTACTTCCGAATGGCCGAACCGGATCCCGACCGCCAGCACTTCATTTGGCGCAATGTGCGCCGCCAACACGGATTCCATCAGAGCGCCGAAACCGTTCGGGCGTTCCACACTCTCGCCGGGGAAATCAACCGCATCCTGGCTGCCCATCGACCCCCAAGCAGGAGGGTCGCATTCAAGTCCGGGGTCTTCGACCCACTCGTCGAGAGACTCCGAGCAGACGAAGTGCTGGCGCCCAACGCCAACGGGTACGTGGATCTTTTCATTGAATGTTGCCTGGGGGTTGCGTACTTGGAACCCCGTTGGCGAAGGGGCGAGGTGATGATCAACCCACCCCAGTTCGATCCGGAGTATCTGATGTCGCGGCTATTTGGCGTTCCGAGCCGCATGAAGGGCCTTGACGATGTGTTCGGCGGCGGCGGCATCGCGATGCCCGACATATACCCCGGCGACAAAGGCAAGCCTCCACGCGGTCGCGCTATCGTCATTCGCGGCCGGTTCGGCACAGGGAAAACCTATCTTGCGGTGGGACTCTCGGCGGACGTGGCCCGCAAAGAAGGTCTCGCTTGGGCCATCCCACTCGAGCAATCCGTGGACGACTGGCGCTGCTACCTCGAATCCTCTGGCGCGTTGGCCAACACCAACTCCGTCACCATAGCAGCCACGGCTGGCGATGTCGCCAAGCTACTGGACAGTACGGCGAGTGACACGCCAAGACCGACGGGACGAACCGGCTCCTTGGTCTTGCTGCGTACCGCCCGGAGCAACGACCTCCTCGAAGTGCTGGACCGATTGAAGGACTACGCCTCCCTTGTCGGGGCGCCCCCCCAGGAGAGTGACGGCGAAGTACGTCCGAGCGGCAACTCCCCGTCCCTCAGACTGTTGGTCATCGACCCACTGACCGCCGTGGCTGGTCTCGACGGGGTAACCGGAGCAGACGCCAGAGCCCACGTGATGGAGGCGATCGACACCATCAAGGAGAACGGGTTCAACCTCGTGATCGTTGCCGAAGACGGGGTGGGCAGCGAGCGCGGGGCCAACACCGAGTCGACGCCGCTTCCCTTCCTGGACAACATCGCCGACACGGTCATCCGGCTCTCCGAGGAGATGGAGCACGGATACAGTACTCGCTACCTTGAGGTGCTGAAGTCGCGGATGCAACGTGAGCTCCGCGGTCGACACGCCATTTCGATCCGTAGCGGCCAGGGCATCGTGATCTCCCCTTCCGCCGCCGCTGTCTCCTCACGCGTGCGCGACCGAAGACTTCTGAAGAGCGATCCCCAGGACTTCGGGTGGCCGCTTCTGGACAAGGATGTCCTGTCGGGCAGCGCATTCATTCGTGGAGACGTCGTCGTTCTCCGAGGTCCCGCGGGGAGCCTCCGGACTCAAGTCGGGTTCCTCTTTCTCCTGGGCGCCGCCGCCTCCAAGAAGTCGACGCTCCAGGGTGGCGCGTTGCTTCTGCCTGTGCGATCGGACCCAATCCTGGCTCGCCGAGGGTTGGAGGCTGCCTATCTTGGCATCCCCGACCGCTCTCCCGCCATGACCCCGCGCCAAGTCGACATTCTGGACCTGCCGGGCGGATACGTCCAACCCGGACGAATCCTGCAAGAGGTCGAGGATGCTTTTACGCGCGCACAAGTCCGAGGCCAAGTGATCGAACGGGTCATGTTGGATGATATCGCCCACTGGGAGACGACCTGTCCCTTCATCCGAGACGATCCTGCATTCTCGGACGCGCTGATCGACCTCATCCGACGCAACAACGCTACGGTGCTCGCGGTCTGCGCGCCTGAGGCGCCTTCTGCTGCACTGCAGAGGGCAGTCGCGGAGCAAGCATCGCTGCTGCTGGATTTCCAGAAGGTAGAACATCGTGGCAGCCACCACGTCATCGTTCGCGTAGCCAAATCGCGAAGCATGCAGCACCGCAGCGACTCTTTTGAGGTTGCCTTGTCACCAACCGGCGAGCTCCGGTTGTCTCCGTCGCTCCTCCGTGTAGGACCGTCAGGCGAGGTACGAACCCTCACGATGCGTTTGCAGCTCCACGCGGACAACGCCAGGCAGGAGGAGTACAACCTTTCGGTCCGGGACGCACTGCGTCCCGTTCTGTCCCCAAGTGTCAAGGTCAACTCCAATGATCGGACGCCCGTACCGCGAGCGCTGGCGCTGGGAGCGTTGTCGGTAATTGACGAGCTCGAGGTACTCCAAATCGACGAGTTCCACCTCCCAGAATTGCGACCTGCCGAGGGGGACCGGCGACCAGCACTCCACCGTTTTCCCACCGGCGCGTGGTGGGACGGGTGGGACGAGATCGACGATACGCTGCGGCAGCGGGTCCGCGACGCAGAGGGTTTTTTTGCTGTACCGTACTACAACAACATTGGCCTTCTGGTGCACGATGAGAAATCGTTCAACGACGAAGTCGTGCTGGACAGTTGGCGCAACCTGGCCGACGAATGTGCGAAATGGGAAAAAGAGAACCGCGATCCCAAAAGCGTGTTCTTCGCTCTGCCGCTCGCTACCGCAGAAGACTATAATTGCGTGTTCTTGGAGATGGCTGTCGCTGAAGGGCTCGACCTGCCTGCGAGGACCAGCGACTCGTTCGCGACGTGGCTCGCCCAAAGCGCCGCACTCGATGTCTGCGAGATGTTCTGGCGTCTGCTCCGGCGGTCGCACGCCATGGAGGTGCGCCGGAAGAACGGGCGCGCCGCCGTGGCCGACTGCTCCGCGTCGGCGCCTCTCGTCGCTCGTCAATGGTACACGACCGTCGGTGACTTCCTGGCCGGACTGCCGACCGGGGCGCGCGATCGCTATCGTGTGCGAGCACTACCGAAATCGATTTCATGTCGCGGAGAATGGTATCTATGCGTCCCGGCGCACTCCGCCTCTCCGGACCTCGGGTTGGAGATCCTCAGGCTCTTGACGGGCCGCGAGGCGGAGCTTGAACGTTTTCGTCGTGGAACCGGACTGCCTGTTAGGGGGCGATTCTACGACGCTTCCGTACCGCTGCAGGTCCCGTTGTTGGGCGCAGGAAGGAGGGCGCGAACCCCCGTTCCGGTCACCATTCCAGTATCGGGCGTGGTTGTGAGGGACCTAGAGAAATTGTTTTCCAAGGCCATACGGAGATCCTGGATCGAAGGGTACGCTGCATTCTCGCCGAGCCTTGCGTTCTACCTTCGTCGCATGCTGGAGGTGTTCCCGCCAGGGCCAGACGAGCCAACGGACCAGCAAGTGCGCGCAGGAATGTCGGCGATCCTCGGTGAGCTGCTCCACCATGTCGCGTTCGTCGTGGAACCGCGTCGTCGCCAGCGCGAGAGGAAGGCGCAATGATTCGTGGCTCTGTACGACCCGCACTGTCCTGCCAACGCTTGGCCTGAAGGATGAGCTTCTCGAGCCCGAGGCGATCGGGGGAGATCGATGCGGTCGGCGGCCGCGTAGCCGGGTCTCTGCCCACCCGCTGTGGGTCGGGACGGCTGGTGCCGCAGCCCAAGGCACAAGGAGGGTCGATCGCGAGTTTCTCGAAGTACCTTCGCAATCCCTTGAAGGAAGGTCCCCAGTGGCTTTCCGGAGACGGAGGGGCGGATCCGTGGCGGATTCTCCGTACGACGCGCGCTGTGATCCGCGATCGGTACCACGGGGGGACCCTACGTCATCGAACCCGATCGCCTGCGCGTCGGGTGCCTCGGTGCTGACTGATCCGACGAGGAGCATGATCGGTCCAACCGGTTCGGGCATTACCGGCGTGGGCAGGGACGGTCGTGCCTGCCTGACGACGCGCACCCGGACTCGAGACGATGACCAGGATACCGTTCTCAATCCTCGCGATGGCTGTGGGTCTGGCGAGCCAGGCTCACGGCTGCTCCGCTGAGAACCACTCGCCGAATGAGCAGGAAATGACCGGGGGCGAGGGCGGCACCGGCGGCTCATCCGAGCTCATCGCTGGAGGGCAAACGGGCGGCCACCTGGTCGGAGGCGGTCCCACCGGAGGGACCATCTCCGGGGGGGCCGGGACCGGAGGGGGCAATTCCGGTGGACAGCCGATCGGAGGCACCGCGACCGGGGGGGCCGCTACCGGAGGAACAGCGATCGGCGCGACCACCAGCTCGGGAGGAACAACAACGGGCGGGGGCGGCCCCGGGGGAACGACGACGGGGGGGATGGCGACGGGGGGTAGACAGACCGGTGGCGCGCCCACAGGTGGGGTCAGCGCCGGAGGCGAGCAGACCGGTGGCGCAGACACTGGGGGGCTCGGCGATGGTGGTACCGGTGGGCTCGGCGATGGTGGTGCCGAAGCCGGCGGCAGCGGTGGGTTCGGAACCGGCGGCGGCGACAGCGGCGGCACGGGTGGCGCGAGCGTCTGCGGAGTACCGGCGCCGGGTCCGCTCCTCGGATGGGCCGCGGTCGCGGGCGAAGGCGTGGACACGACGACCGGCGGCGGTGACGCACCGCCCGTCACGGTCTCCAACGCGATCGACTTCGGCTCCCACGCCGGTGGAACGACCTCGGAGGTGATCTGCGTGCAGGGCGAGATCGACGGCGATCTTTCGATCGGCTCCAACAAGACCATCATCGGGATGCCGGGCGCGCGAATCAGAGGCAGCATCCACATGAGCGGATCGGTCAACGTCATCCTGAGAAACCTGCAGATCGTGGGCAAGAACTGCTCGGACAGCCCCAGCGACTGCGGCGATGGAGCGGACGCCATCAACGTTACCCGCGCGCATCACCTCTGGTTTGATCACGACGCCGTCTCGGACGGCTCCGACGGCAATCTGGACATCACGCACGCCTCGAATTTCATCACGGTTTCGTGGACCAAGTTCTCCTACTCCACCCGCCGAACCGACACCGAGAGCGGCGCGAGCGGCCACCGCTTCTCCAACCTCATCGGCCACACCGACAACAACGAGAGCGAGGACGGTGGAAAGCTGAATGTGACCTTCCACCACGTGTGGTGGGCGGACAACGTGGACCAGCGCATGCCACGCATGCGCTACGGCAAGATCCACGTGTTCAACAGCCTCTATACGGCGACCGGCAACAATTACTGCATCGGTGTCGGCCAGGGCGCCAGCGTCCGCAGCGAAGACAACGTCTTCATCGGCGTCAACACGCCGGTCAACACCACGAGCTTCGTGGACGGCGCCAGCACCGTCACCTCGGTCGGCAACCTCTATACCGACATCACGGGCAATCCGGTCACCGACATCGGCACCGCCTTCGACCCCCCGTACGACTTCCCCCTGGATCCGGCGTCGTCGGTGGAGGATGCCGTGCGGTCCGGCGCCGGTCCCGAGTAGCATCACCGGGCCCGAGTTCCGAAAGTGACACCGGGGTCGTCGAGCGCGAGGGCGATGGCGCCGTGGGACTCGCCGAGGGCGCAGCGGGCCAGCGAAGGAGCGGCCCGCTGCACGACCGAAGCCTGTTTCACGGGGTTTTCACGAGACGATCTCGGCAGGCAGCAAACGGCAGGCAGTATGAACCGATCTCGCAACAGAGCAGCGGCTCGGCCATCGGCCCTTGGGGGCCGACGAACCGGGCCTCGTCGTCACCGAGCAGGATCACCGCTTCCTTGTTCTCCACCTTGATGAGCCGCCAGAGGACGCGGTCGGTGCCCTTGACGCCAAGCTCTATGGTCGCGGGGTACGCCGACCTCAGGATGAGGCCCTTCCCACACGGACTGATCTGGTTCCCTTCGTTCCGGCCGAGCCGCGCGTTGGTCGCCACGTCGCGGAGCTCTACGGCATGTCGCCGCTCCGTCGGAACCCCTACGGCCACCCGGGTGCCGTCCAGGGAGAGCATCTGGAAGGCCTCCACCTTCCGGGTCCTCATCCATTGTCCAGCACGTCCCCAGAGCCGGGAAGGACCGATCGGCTAGCCCTCGCCGCTCGAGGAGGTCCTCGAGGCGGCACCCGAGAGCGAGGTCGCTCCGAGGGACACGCGGATGGTCAGGGTGGGGATCCGACAGAAGAGCAAGGCAACGACTCGCTCGCGAGCTCAGATGTGGATCCACTGTCCATCTCGCGGCCCGTGACGAAGCTGGCCACGACCGACGCCACGCAGTCCGTGCCGAGCCGCCGCCTCCACCTCCGATCGAGGAGCCGTCAGCAGCGGTCGCCCCCGCCGCGCCGCGCGCCCCCACTCGGGGAATTGCCTACGGCGGCTGGAGCTCCCGTGTGTACTCGAACAGCGGGACCGGCACTGGCGTGCCGAGGTTCGGAAACACCTCGGTCCGTGGGTAGCCCGGTTGACGCGCGAAGCCGCACTTCTCGAGCACTCGAATCGACGCGGGGTTCTCGGGATGTACCCAGGCGTGGAGCTCGCTCAGGCCGGCGCGACGTCCGAGATCGACGACCGCCCCGAGCGTCTCCGTCGCATAGCCCTTGCCCCAGGCTGCCCGGGCGAGCACGTAGCCGATGCTCGCCCGACCCGGGCCATCCAGGTCGATCCCCGTGCTCCCGAGCACCGCGCCGTCTGCCGCCCGGACGATCAACAGCGGCCCGATCCCGGTGCTCGTCCAAACCTCGTCGGCGAACTCGATGAACGCGAGCGTGTCCGCGATACGCTGGTGCCGCAGCCAAATGAGAAAGCGCGTGACCTCCGGATCAGCGGCGTAACTGTCGAAGATCGCGAGGGCGTCCGCAGGATTGGGCCGCCGCAGTAGCAGTCGCTCGGTGGCGCACGATTCGAACAAGGCGGGAGGCATGGTAGCACGCTCGGCCCGGCTCAGGGACATCCTCGGGAAGCTGCCCGCACAAGCCGGCCTTCGATTGACCGTGACGTTGGCGCCGCGCTTGCTTGGTGTCGGAGCCCGGCGTGGCAGCCAGGCCAAGAGGGCTAGCCAGCCCGTCGTTCCGCTCCGACGACGGGCAATGCTCGTGCAAACACCGCGGTTGGCCGTCTGGCGAGGGAGTCTTCGGTGAGGTCGTGTTTCAGAACGTCAGTGGGTGGCCGCGCCGCGCCCTTGCGCCGATCCAGCGAGCGAGGCAAACTGCCTCCCTGGTAGAGATGCACGGGGGATGTGCGGAGACGGCCGCGAGCACAGGCGGCATTTCGTCGGCGGCGACTTCGGAGGAGAGCGTTGCGAGCGCTGGGCGTCGCGGTGTGCCGGCACCAGCCCCAGTCCGGATGCTGCCGAGTCTGAGGGAGGCTTGCGCCAATGGGTAGTCCTAAAAAATCAATTGGAGGCGTTCCCCACCGCGATCGGGATCGCTCCGACAGCGGGCTGCTGCGACGCTCGGGGGTGCGCCCGACCACGCCGTCTTCACCCGGCGCGGCGGAGCACGCGATGGAAACCGATCGGCTCCTCACGGACCTGCAGACCCACCAGATAGAGCTCGAGCTCCAGAACGACGAGCTCCGTCGGAAGCAGCTGCAGCTGCTCCAAGCACGCGACGAGTTGGCGGACCTGTACGATTGCGCGCCGGTCGGCTACTTGACGTTGAGCCACCAGGGGACGGTGCTCGGAACGAACCTCAGCTTCGCGCGAATGTTGGGGCGAGAGCGCGGTTCCTTGGTGGGACGCCTGCTCTCGGACTTCATTCACCCCGAGGACGAGGGCGCGTCCGTCCGTGACCTGCGGCGTTGCTACCGGAGCTCGAATCACCTCACCCTGTACCATGGGTGCAACGGCCCGAAGAGCACTGGGCGCAGACCACTGCTCTCCCGCGCCTCCGGACAGGCCGAACTCGCGAGCCTCGCCTCGAACTGGAGACGCGCCGTGCTCGCCGAACCGGTCGCCTACCTCCGGCACCGCTACGACGTCTACCGCCTGGCGATCGGCCTCACCTCCCATGGGGCCAACTTGAGCTACGGCTCGAGATTCTCCAAGAGGGACTACCCGCTGTCCCCCACCGCACGATCGGTCCAGGCCTCGATCGCACCGCTGACAAGTACCCCTCTGTTCCGTGTCTGGATCTACGTTGCGCTCGCGGTCGCCGCCGCGGTCGCCGCCGTCCCGTTCTATCGGAGGACCGGGTCCGCGCTGCCGCTCGTCTTCGCCGGCTCCAGCGTCTCTTATTCCTTGAGCCTGTTCTTCGCGGCAGGCGCCCGAGACTATCGGTACTCGGTCTGGACCGTCCTCGCGAGCGTGCTCGCGCTCCTGGCGTTTGCCTCGACCGGTCGCCTCAGGCCCGCCGCCAAGTCAAGCGCTACCGTGGAAGGCGGTGCGAAGACTCATCCACCACCGTCTCCCACCCGCAGCCACGATCCGCAGCTTGGCCGAGGATGACCGGGATGACCCATGGTGCGTCGCCGGGACCCCACCTCCGCTCGCCCCTCGTCGTCGCCAGCCAGCGAACGCCATTCATGCGACCCGGCGATCGCCGGTGGCAACCCGGACGCGCACGTCAACCACTCGGGGCTGCCGTGGGGGAGGCCGCGGCGCACGGAACGTTCGCTAGCTTCGCGGTCGCCGGAGCCCGCGTGACCTCACGGAAGAGGGACTCGAGATCGGACGCATCGAGCGTCTCCTTCTCGAGGAGGAGACGGGCGCTGCGCTCCAGTACCTCGCGATTGTCCTCCAGGACCGCGACCGCCCGCTCAAAGGCGGTGAGCACGATCCGACGGATGGCGCAGTCGATCTCGCGCACCGTGTCGTCGCTGTAGAGACGCGGCCGCAGTCCCTCGCCGCCTGGGCCGAGGTGGGATCGTGGCTCGGTCTCGAAAGCCACGTGGCCGAGCGACGGCTCCATCGCGTAGCGCGTGACGATGCTGCGGGCGATGTCCGCAATCTTGGTAAGATCGTCGGCAGCCCCCGTCGAGAGGTGCGAGAAGACCACCTGCTCGGCAGCTCGCCCTCCCATCAACACGGCCATCCGGTTCTCGAGCTCGGTCCGCGTCATCAGATAGCGGTCCTCGGTCGGGCGCTGGATCGTATAGCCGAGAGCGCCGATCCCACGCGGGATGATCGAAACCTTGTGCACGGGGTCGGAACCGGTGATGGACGCCGCCAGAATCGCATGACCCATCTCGTGATAGGCGACGATTTCCCGTTCGCGCGGGTTCAGGATCCGGTTCTTGCGCTCGAGTCCGGCCACGATGCGCTCTACGCCAGCGTTGAAGTCCGCCAGCTCGATCCGGTCGGCGCCCCGACGGGTTGCAGCCAGCGCCGCCTCGTTGACGAGGTTGGCGAGATCGGCCCCCGTGAAGCCCGGCGTGAGGGCGGCTACCTGTTCGAGATCGACCGACGGTTCGAGCTTCACGCGGCGGCTGTGGACCTGGAGGATCTGGAGGCGCCCCAGCTTGTCGGGGCGGTCGACCAGGACCTGCCGATCGAAGCGGCCCGCCCGCAGGAGTGCTGGATCGAGCACCTCGGGACGATTGGTCGCGGCGAGCAGGACGATCCCCTGTGTGGCATCGAAGCCGTCCATCTCCACCAGGAGCTGGTTGAGCGTCTGCTCCTTCTCGTCGTGACCACCGACGAAGCCGCCAGCGTTTCTGGCGCGGCCCATCGCATCGAGCTCATCGATGAACAGGATCGTCGGCGCCTTCTGACGAGCCTGCTCGAACAGATCCCGCACCCGCGCGGCCCCGACACCGACGAACATCTCGACGAAATCCGATCCCGAGATGGAAAAGAACGGCACCCCGGCCTCGCCAGCCACGGCGCGAGCGAGGAGCGTCTTGCCCGTGCCCGGGGGCCCGACGAGCAGGATCCCCTTGGGCATGCGAGCTCCGAGGCGACCGTAGAGCTTGGGATCCCTGAGAAACTCGACGGTCTCCCGAAGCTCGGCCTTCGCCTCCTCGACCCCAGCCACGTCGGCGAAGGTCGTCTTGGTGTCGGTCTCCACGTAGACCTTGGCCTTGCTCTTCCCGATCGCCATGACGCCGCCGCCCGGGCCCATCTGCCCGGAAATGCGGCGCATGAGAAAGAACCAGATCCCGACGAAAACCACCGCGGGAAGGATCCAGGAGAGCAGCATCGGCAGGAACTGGCTCTCGACTCGTCCCGAGAATTCGACCCCGTGCTGGCCGAGCTCCTCGGCAAGCCGTGGGTCGACCCGCGTGGCGCGGAAGAACCGGGTCTCCCCTGCCTCGGGTGCGGCAAGCTCACCGCTGAGCTCGCCGTCGGAGACGACGACCTCCTTCACCTTGCCCTCCTTCACGAGCCTCATCACCTCGCTGTAGGGCAACGTCGCGACGTCCCGATACGTGTTGACCAAATCGTGGATGACGAACACGCCGAGGACCGCGACGAGGGCGTAGACCAGGTTGAATCGCATGGTCTTTGGCATGGCGCCCTGGTCCTAACCCAGCAGAGAGCGGCTTTCGAGAGGCTGCGACCTCCGGCCCGCTCGCCGGCGCCAGGGTGCGGCCCGGCGGTCCAGCCGGGTTCGCGGGAGAGTCCTTGTGCCCAGATGGCGGGCGGGCGTCCGGGGCCGCGCGGTTCAGGCGGTGGCGTACACGCCGAGCGTATGGCAGGCGATGTGGTCCCAGGAGAACGCCGATTCCGCCGCGATGCGACCGTTCTGACCCATCCAGCGGGCGTGGTCGAAGTTGGCGAACAGGCTACCGATCCCCCAGGCCACGGAGTCTGGATTCGGCCAGATCTTGAAGCCGTTCACGTCGTGCCAGACGAACTCGGACGGACCCCCATGGTGGGTGGCGACCACCGGCTTGCCCGCCGCCCAGGCCTCGAGCACCACGAGTCCGAATGGCTCGTTGCGGCTCGGCACGCAGACACAGTCTACAGACTTGAAAAGGTCGATGAGCTCGTGACGGGGCAGGACCCCGTAGAATCGACAGGCGTGGGCCACGCCGAGCTGGTGGGCCCGACGCTCCACTTGCCCGCGCATGTCGCCCTCGCCGGTGATCACGAATTTCGCGTGGGGGTGATATCGGAGCACGAACGGGATCGCTTCGACGAAGACGTCCGGGCCCTTCTGTGCCGTGACGCGGCCAACGAAGAGCACCGTCGGATCCATGGGGCCAATCTGGTACTTCGCCTTGACGCTCCCCGCGTCGCACCAGTGATCGAACGCACCGTAGGAAATGCCGTTATAGATCATGCAGGCTTTCCAATCAGGCACGTTGTAGATCCACTGGACCTCGCCGCGGAGCGCCCAGGAGACGGCGATCACGCGGTCGGCACAGTACGTCCCGTGGCGCTCGTGGTCCATGATGCGGCGTGACCGTCCGTTGTAGAAGTTGTTGCCGCAGCGGCCGTATTCCGTGGAGTGGATGGTCAGGATGCCCTTGCGACCGCGGCCCTCCTTGATCCACACCATGGCGTTGGAGGTCATCCAGTCGTGAGCGTGGACGACGTCGAATTGCGCGCCCATGAAATCTTCCGTATGAAAGACCGAATCCACGAAGGCGCGGCACATGTTGTTGACGTCCTCGACGAAGTCGGCGTGACCGCCGTAGGGCACGCGGTGGTAGTGGACCCCGTGGATCCGGTCGTAGTGCCAGTCACCCGGCCACCTCAGGCGGGTGAAGACGTGGACCTCGTGCCCTTGCCGCTCGAGGGCTGCCCCGAGCTCCGTCACGTGGACTGCCACTCCCCCGACAGCGACGGAGTGCAATGTTTCCCAGCTCAAGAGAGCAATGCGCATGAGGGAGTCTCCATGGGAGGTTCAGCCTGGATTTCGCGCCGACGACGGACGACATGCCGAAATCCGAAGCAGATTTCGAGCCCTATCCGCGTTCGGCGCGCGCAGAGCCGGAGTGGAGCGAGTGCAGCCTGCTGCACGAGTCCACGAAGGTCCGCGGTCCGAGCCCCGCGAGGGAGCGCCGGAGCCGCGGTGCACTGGCAGCGCTACTTCGAGCACGACAGGCGCGGAGAAGGCCGAAAGGTGCGAGGAGTGCGGCATGGCGGACTGGGAGGCGCGAAATCCAGGTTCAATGTGGGTTCTTCCGAGCGGCGGCCGGGAGCGGCTCGCCCATCGGCAGGCAGCCCCCTCCCCGGCCCGGCATTGGATGACACCAACCCCATTCGGAGCAAGCGCTATCGGCGCCCAACTGGAGGTTTCAGCGCCGCAGGGATCTGGCCCGGCCGATGCGCCGGAACGGCGTCTCCAGCCCTCGCGGGTTCTGCAATGATCGAACGGCTCGAGCTACCTCGGCGGAGCGGCAGCGGCCGAGGTGGCGGGCGCCGACGCGAAAACCTGCCTCCCCAACGCGAGCGGTGCCACGACTCCTCCTACAGCACCGAGCCGCTCGGCACGCTCGAGCTGGTCATGGATGGAAACGGTCAGTCCGTGTTGGGCAGCAGAGAGTCGGGATAGGTCGCCGGGGCGACGGGTCGAAGACGAGCCCGCCGGCAGAGCGAGCTGGATCGCGATCTAGACCGGTAGCCGGTACATGGCGTGGACGAGCGATCGGATGACGCCCTCGAGGCGCTCTTCATGGTCCGGTATCACTTCAGCCGGGAGGTCGCCTGACTCGACGGCCTGCCGGAACCGCCCCCAGAACGCCGAATGCTTGTCCATGGCCGCCCCGCACCACAGGGTCAGGACGATGCGGAGATCCCTGGCCGCCTGGCGACGAAGAACGCCAAGGCCCGGGGCTGCCACGATGTCCCGATCCGGGTTGGCCAGGAGACGCATCGGCTGTCGACGATCCGCAACGGAGATGGTCGTCTTTCTCCTCGCCCGGACGTAACAGGCGCCGACTGAGTAGGGTCGGATCGTCGAAGACGTCGCTGGTGTCGATGGGGCAGGTGAAGCAATCGTGTTTCGCTAGCTCAAGTTCCTTGCTGGCCTCCACGACCGCGGGATCGGGGCTCAGGCTCGCGACATGGGCATCGGGATCGACGTGCGGCTGAACGTGCGTCTGGAGGATGAACACCACCGCCGGCACGCCGTGCATACTCCCCGGGCCAGAGAGGGTCGAGCCTCCGCCCGAGGTGTCGTTCGGCTCGCGGAGCTGCGCCAACGTGTCCAAAGGCGAACCCGTCACGACTTCGGACTCCGGGTGTGGCTCGCAGGTGCCAGCGAGATGGCGGGTCTTGCGCGAGAGTGCCTTCAGGAACTCCCAAAATGCCCCGCCCTCGCGCAGGCTGCGCCGCACGTTGTGCACCCGGTCGAACACCAGGAGCGTCGCCCGATCGAGCCGGGCGAGCCGCCGCAGAAGCTCGTCGACGATGCCAGCGGCCTTGGCTTCCCCGCGGATCCACATCTCCTTGAGAGACATCGGGCGAACTGGCGTCTGAGCCGTTGCCGCTGGGTCGTGGTTCGCCGCCGGGTGGGCCGCGATCCCGAGCTCTTCGAGGTAGCGGTCAAGGTGCCCCAGTACGTTCTCGATGGTGTCGAAATCGAGGCAGTCGTGCCAAAACGCATAACGGTTCTGGACCCGCCAGAGGGTCACCGCCCGCGCCGCCACAAACGTCTTGCCGGTCCCCTGTCGGCCGTGCAGCAGCACCGGGCGCCGCTTCTCGGTACGCTCGAGCAATTCGTCGAGCGTCTTCTGGTAGGCTGAGTAGAACGGTGCGCGCGGGTAGGGCCGACGGTGGGCGACGTAGTAGTCCAAGCTGCGCCAGAGCGGTGTCCAATCGACCTCGGACCAGAACAGCGGTAGTCCGATGGTCGGGCATCCGGTCTCCAGACAGAGGAACGTCGCCGTTCTCCGCGCGCGCTCGAAGATCCGTTGCTGCTGAGGGCACGCCACATCGAGGGCCAGGCTACGCCGTACCAGTCTCTCCAGCACCCCACTCGGGTCGCCAGCGAGCGGGCGATCCCGTTGCGTGAGCGGACGGGCAAAGCGCTGCTCGACCGGAATACTCAGTTGGGAAGCGACACTGGCCGGTACGCTCGAGTGGAACCCGGAGATGCCGAAGATGATGATCTTCTCGAAGAAGCCGGGTAGCGCGTGGCGGTGGGCCTCGGCCAGGGTCCAGAGGAACCAGACTTGCGCGGTCCCCGTGTTCACGGTGAGGTCAGCCCCGACGATGACTCGACGCACATCGGCTGCGCGGTCCACGGTGCTTTGGCCGTGGTCTCGGATCCACGTCTCGAGCTGATAGACGCTCTCGTACCAGTGCACCTTGGGGATGGTCAGCGCTGGCTTCCATCGTATCCTCTCCAGGGGTTGGCTAAAGTTCCTCGCAATGAGCTTCGGTGGCCGCATCGGAGCCAGGTGAATCTCGAGGGGAGGGGTCTGATGGTCCTGGTCCTCACCAAGGCTCAGAATGAGGTGCTCGAGCTGGCGCTCCAGGTCCCTCTCCCGAAGGAAGTAGCGATACTCCTGGGTGCCGGGGTCCACTTCCAGCGATCGAACGAGAGCCTCGAGCGCAACCTCGGACTCGTCGTTCGTCATGGAATTCTGCCGCACCCACTCGTAGGCGCGGTCCACGGTCAGCCCGGCACGGCTAGCATGGACGCGTTTTCAGCGCTGCCGTTGCTGTCGGCAACCCGATCGGTGCTCTAGGTGATGATCGACCACATCCGCTGCAACTGACTCGCCACCCTTCGAGCGGCAGCGGCGGCTCAGGCGGTACCCGACGATGGTGCAGCTCGCCCGGACCGCGAGCGCCAGGTGCCTCGCCCGGCTGCACGGGCTGCCGCCCGCCTCGCTGCCTCTCTTCGCCGAACCATCACGGCCGTCGGTCGCGCTCGCCCGCTTCGCCAGGACGATCGCGCGGCTCGACGGTTCCGCAAACCCCAGTGGACAACCGGCCCCGCCTCGTCGGATAACCGTCCGGGAGGACCCCACACGCCAGACCTAGCTCGTTGACGGAAACCGCTACCGCCCATGACGAACAACAACAGGCGCTTCGACCCGCGCAGGGTTTTCGATTCCGATTGGCGCAAGACGGTGTGGAAGCGCTGGTTGCGCAGCACCCTGGCCAACGCGGCGGAGACAATGGGGGCGACCGCGGCGGAGGCGACCGCGGCGGAGGCGGAGCCGCCAGCACCGGGACCACCGCCCTTGGCGTCGAGGCCACCGCCGCGGGACCCCGAGCGCGAACGCGACGCCCGGCGCAGCGAACTGCGCGCACGCTTCGATGCGCTCTCCGATCGGCTCGCGTCCATCGAAGACACGCTCGACGCTCTGGGCAAGCGCCTCAGCCTGAAGGCGGTTCACGAACGGCGGCAGGAGCAGCGCTTGCTCGAGCGGATTGAGAGCGGCGCCGAGATGCTCGAGCGCCAGACGTTCGCCATCGAGGCGAGCCAGGCAGCGTTGGAACGGCTCGAACAGCGAATGGCGCGCTGGGAGCGACGCGGGCGGTACGATGGTGGCAACGACGATACCGCCGAGAAACGACCGCGGTACAGCGTGCCGGTGGGGCTCGACGACCGCGATCTCAACGAGCTGGAAGACGCGTTCGGCGACGAACCCCAGACCGGGCGGCGCTCAACCCCTCCCGAGGCGTGCGAGATCGCCCCGGTCTCTGGCTCCTCGATCCAAGGCGATCTCTCGGAGATGTCGCTGCCGACGGTGCTCGCGATGCTCGAACTCGAACGCCGAACCGGGGTGCTCAGGGTGTGCGGAGAGGATGGCAGCGTGGTCACGGCCACGCTGCGTTCCGGCAGCATCGTGGGCGCCAAGCGGAGTGAGGTCGATGCCGACCCCGTGGAAGTGATCCGCGAAGCCATGCGGTACCAGAATGGCCACTTCTGGTTTCGCCAATCGAGCGTCGAGGTGGTCTCGGGACCGCCACGCTCGGTGGGTTCGGTGTTGCTCGAGGCCAGCAGCCGCAACGACGAAGCCGCACGCACCGGATAGCACGCGACTGGGGCGGAGGCGGCCGGCTCGAATTCGGGCTGGACCTGGTTTGGGACGACTCGGCCGCTGCCCGTCGACCTGCGGTCCTGCATCGGGCGGCGTTGGTGTGAGGGTTGAGGGGCCTCGGGCTCGCAAACTGCACGGTCCTGGTGGCTGCAGAGAGGACGGCGCGATGAAGACGCTGCGGGGAATTTCCGGCAGACTCGCTACGCTGTTCCGCCCGCCGCGCCACCGGTGGCGCCGCTGCTGTTTGCCACCACGCCACCCGTGTCGTCCATGCTCTCGTTGCCCGCGAAGCCGCCGCCAGTGTTCTCTCCTCCGCTACCAGTGGTCATCACTCCGTCTTCGTCGTCGTTGCTGCAGGCACCGAGCGACATCGCCGACGTGACCACCCCCCTGACCAGCAATCCTTTGGGCCTCACGGATCTCGTGTCTACCGCGCTTCCTGGGGACGATTGCGCACATTGGCGACGTCGCGGTGCATGGTCCCACCGTGGTTTGGCTCCGCGGAGCGGAGCCGCTCGCGACCGAGCTCTGGTGGCAGCGAGACGAGGCGCCTGCGCGACTCCTGGTTCAGCCCATCTGGGGTTGGGGGCTCGGGGTTCGGATCACGGCCGCCAGCATCTTCGCGGGCGAGCTGTCTCGGCCCGGGTGGCAGAGGGGCGACACCGCGTCGCGTCGCGGCTCCCCGCCGGAGAGCGAATGCAGTCGAGAAGAACTCGAGCTCTTCGATGCCTCGACGTCCCTCGTCGCGACGGTGGGCAGAGCGAGACCTCGCGCCGTCTCCTGCCAAGTCCGAAGGGTAGCGGAGACGGCAGGCCCCCCTTCATTCGCGTGGCCGCGCTCTGCTCGCTACGTTTCGACCGCTGGCCGGGGGACTGCGGCCGCGGCGAGGAGCGCGCGGAGCTGCCGGAAGAGCTCCCGGCGCGCGCGCTGCGCCCGGGCGCCCGTGGGCTCCTCCCTCCCTTGCCGGACGAGTTGGCGGATCGCCTGGCGATCGGCTTCGGGGTACTCGGCGAGCAACGCCGAGAGCTCGGCGTCGCCGCCGCCCAGGAGTCGCTCCCGCCACGATTCGACCGCCTTCTCCCGCAGGATCTCGGCGCCACTCGCCTGTCCGACGTCGGCCATCGCCTGCGCAATCGCCGCGTGATCCCGCGAGCGGAGCAGCTTGCCGAGGAAGCGCAGGTGGCGTGCGAGCGCGCCCCTCTGCATCCCCCGACACGCGCCCACGGCATCGCGCAGCTCGTCGTCAATCGGGAGCCGCTTGAGCGCCGCCGGACCGAGGCGAACGAGCGCAGCTCCCAGGTCGCCGACCTCCCGAGCGTCGCGCTTCTTCTGGCTGCGGCTCGGGCCTGCCCAGCCGTGGCTCGCGCCCGGCTCCGACGCAGCCTCGTCGTCGCCTTGGTTGGCCTCGTGACGCTCGCTCCCAGACATCGTCTCGAACCTCTGCCACAGGAGGGGCCGCCGGGTAAAGGCGGGCCTTCGGCGGCGCCGTCGCGGGACACCGGACCCTGGGGCAAGCGTGGTCGGCTCGGGTGAACGGAGGGTCACGCTACCACCGCGGTGGCGGGTGCGGCTGGGGGTTGGAACGACCTCTGTCGGGATGTGCGGCCGATCGATCCCGCGCGAGCGCGCCGATCCGGCAGAACCACTGCAAGCTACCCTTCTGGTCCCGACGTTCGAAGGGCCGCCGAATACGGGCCGCCGAATGCGACGAGCGTTCCCATGCCCAGTGCCGAACCGGCAAGCGAGACCGCGGATGAGGCCACGAGTGACTGGTCCGCCTTCCTGGTCGAGAGAGCCGCTGATCCTACCGTGCCCCTGCGCAATCTGACCACCGACGGGTGCTGGCTCTCCGCCAGGGAATCCATCCGCCTCCCCCGACGTAGAGAGGCGGTAGTGCGCGGTGCGACATTGGGAGCCATCGGGCTCACTCCGACCGCGGTGGATCGCTGAATCGAGAGGATACCAAGATGTTCACGCTCTGGGTGGTGGTCGCGGGCTTCGTGCTATACGGGTTGTCCTGTCTGGTCTTCGCGCTGGTAGACCCCCCAAGGATCCTCTCGTACCTATACCGCGTGCCGGCGGTGTTCGTCTTCCTCCCCGACCGGCTGGCAATGCCCGTGGGGCGGGCCTTCGTCGGCATCTGCTCGCTGGGAGTGGCGGCCTTCATGGTGGTGAGGGTTCTGTCGGTGATGTAGGGGATGGGGCGAGTCGGTCCCTGCGGCGTCGCCTCTCGTTCCGAGAATCCCCTTGTCGGCGCACGAGCTGGTAAGCGCGGTATACTTCTCCGTCCATGGTGGAGGATGTCTTCGGTCTGGTCGGTAGAACCGTTGAGGGCAAGTACCTCGTCCAAGGGTTGATCGGAGAGGGCGGTTTCTCGGTCGTGTACCGGGCCCTGCATCGCCATCTCGACCAACCCGTGGCGGTGAAGGTGCTCAAGGTGCCCGCCCACTTCGCCGCCGCTGGCCGCCGGGCGTTCATCGAGTTCTTCCATAACGAGGGTCGGATCCTCTCGAACCTCGCGGACCATCCCGCCATCGTCCGCGTCTTCGACTTCGGCACCATCGAGGGGAGCGCGCAATCGCTCTTCTATCTCGTCCTCGAGTGGCTGGAGGGGTGTGATCTCGAGTCGATCCTGACCCAAGATCGACCCGCCTTCTCGGAGGCGGACACGATTCGGTTCCTCCGCCCGGCGATCGAGGCGCTCGCGCTCGCCCATTCGGAGGGTATCGCGCACCGCGATCTGAAACCCGCGAACCTCTTTCTGGCGCGGACGAAGCTTGGGCTGCGGCTCAAGGTCCTCGACTTCGGGATCGCGAAGGCAATACAGGAGGGGGAGCGGACCACCCAGCTCACGGGCGGTACCGCCAGCGGCTTCCACGTCTTCACGCCCCAGTACGGAGCGCCCGAGCAGTTCCGCCCCGGAATGTATGGGGCCACGGGTACCTGGACCGACATCCACGCGCTGGGTCTGATCCTGGTCGAGCTCGTGACCGGCCGCCCCGCGCTCGAAGGGACGGATCTCGCAGATTTCCTGCTGGGGAGCACCTGCGACCGACGCCCCACGCCGCGGACGCGCGGAACGCTCGTGAGCGACGGGTTCGAGGCCCTCTGCCAGCGGTCGCTCGCCCTCGAACCTCGCGACCGCTATAGGAATGCTGGCGAGCTGCTCGCCGCGCTCGACGCGCTCCACGTGGACGACGCCCCCGGTGCGATCCCCCATGCCCCGGACCGGGTGGCTCGCACGCCCGCCGAACCCACGGTCCCTCTTCAGCAATGGTTGGCGACCCAGGTGGTTTCGTCCGGCAACGCCTTCGACGCCAACCCCGATGGCCTCGGGCCCCCATTCTGCCCCCACGGCGACGAGGCATCGAGAGCCAAGGGCACGCCGCCGGGATTGGCGGCGCCGACTGGCCCTGATCGGGTCCCCAGGGCGGGGCACACGACCGCCAGGCGGTCCCCCCTCTGGCTGGGTGGACTCGGAGCGATCCTCCTGGCGGGCGGTGCCGCCATTGCGCTTCGCTTCGTCCCGTGGGCGTACGAACCATCGGTCCCTCCCTCCCAAGGAACCACCGCCGCCGTCTCCGCGATGGTGGCGCCAATCCCCGCGCGGAGCTCCGCTGCATCCACCTCGACCGCACCCGACTCGACCTCGTCGGCCAATCCGTCGGGGTCTGGAGCTCGCGCTCGGCCTCCCCTCGAGCTCCCCGACACCGTTCCCATTCCGGCCGGGGAATTCGCGATGGGCTCGAACGGGGGTGATGCCGACGAGCGCCCGGTCCATCGCGTGGCGTTGAAGGGGTTCGATCTCGATACCACCGAGGTCACGGTCGGAGCCTATGAGGACTGCTATCGCCAGGGTCCCTGTTCCGCACCCGGAACGGGCAACGAGTGCAACTGGGGACGCCCCAGCCGCGAAAGACACCCGATGAACTGCGTGGATGCGCGGCAGGCCGACGCTTTCTGCCGCTGGAAGGGGAAGCGGCTGCCGAGCGAAGAGGAACTGGAGTACGCGGCAGCAGGCGCCAAAGGTCGGACCTACCCCTGGGGCGAGCAGCCGCCGACCGACGAGCTACTGTGCTGGGGGCGGCGTGATGGCACCTGCGAGGTTGGCACCCGACCGAGCGGCATCAGCCCCTTCGGGGTCTACGATCTGGCGGGCAATGTCGCCGAATGGACCGTCAGCCCCTATTGTGATTCCTACGCGCCGACCCGGATCTGCGTCACCGGGCGGGTGTTCCGGGGCTCCTCCTTCAGCGAGCTCCGCCCCGAGAACGTCCGCAACGCCTATCGCGACGAGAACGACCCCACCACGAGGAGCCCGTACCTCGGGTTCCGCTGCGCGCGCTCACCGTGAGCTCGCGCCAGACCCGACGGTTGGAGGCCCGTTCGTGAACGGCAGGAGCGGAGGCGACACCACCGTACCAGGCCGACAGGGATTCGCCCTCACCGCTCGTCGAACGTCTCTCGAGCAGCAATCAGGTTGATTGCTGCGTCAAATCAGCACCGAACCGGCTGCAGACCTCTCCAGAGACAGCGCTGGAAATGCGCCCTCGCCTCGCACAGGCGCATTCTCAGCGCTGCCGTTGCGATCGACGACCCGATCGGTGGTCCAGCCGCACACGAGACTGCCTTCATCCTCCCACGTCACCGGGGACGGTGCCCGATACACCGAAGTACACGGTCCGACCGGGCCGGAACGGGATCGTCTCTCCGAGCACCCCACCCCAATCGGGCCGGAAGATCTCATAGTCGAAGAGGTTCTGTCCCTCGACGAAGAGGGCAAGGCTCTCGGCAACTCGCCAGTCGAAGGCTCGGGCAAAGTCGAAGGCGCCGTAAAGGCGCAGGAGGTGATAGGGGTCGGGATTGGGATTGAGACGCGCGTCGTACTTTCGGTCGAGAGGCCCCTGGAAGATGTGGAACAGGCTCGCCGTGACGCCGTTGTCCGTGGACATGTAGCTCAGCCCCGCCTTCGTGCCGAAATTCGGAACCGGCGTCACGTTCTCGTTGTCGTCACCGTCCACGCTCTGGAAGTAGAGAGCGGATCCCGTCAGGAAGACATCCTTGGACAGATAGACCTTCCCCTCGAATTCGCCTCCCTGGAGCGTGACCTCACCGAGGTTCTCGTACCGCGAGGGCGCGTCGATGATCACCGACGGCACGACATCCACCATAATGATGTCTCTTTGCTTCGCGTAAAAGTAGTTTGCTCCGATCAAGAGTCTGTCGCCGACGTAGTTTACCCCAGCATCCAGGGAGTCCACCGTCTCGGGGCCCAGATCCTCCCGTCCCCAGAGCTCGGGATGTCGGAGCGCGATCTCGTTCAGGCTCGGGGCCCGGAAGGCCCGACCGTACAGCACCTTCACGTTGATCTTGTCGATGGGCTGGAGGATGAGCCCTGCGCGGGGGACCGCGCTCGGATCGACGTTCTCGTAGACGTTGGCCTGGACCCCGCCGATCAGCGCGAGGGCCTTCACGGGGCGAAAGTCGAGCTGAGCATAGAACGCCCCACTCGACCGGTCCTCTTCCAAGACGGCAAGCCGCCGAGCGTCCCCGACGAATTCCTCCTTGCCCGTCGTCTGGTTGAACAGCGCGCCGGCCACCAACCGCAGCATCCTCTGCAGCTGGACGTAGTTCGTCCACTCTCCGATGATGTCATGGGACGTTCGGTCCACGCCCGGGAAGGTGGACGAGCGCATCTGGGCCAGCGTATAGGTGGCGTTCAGGGACATCTCCCAGCCTAGCTTCTCGCTGACGCGGAAACGGTACCCGAGATCGCCGAACATCCTCCGCCAGCGGTTCTGGCCCACCGTTCCCTCGAAGAAGTAGGAGTGATCCCACTGGGTGAAGGCGGCCATCAACCGCACATCCTGGTAGTCGAGCCCCAGGTAGGCCCCCTCCCTCACGTCCGGGATGTCAACCTCGCGGGCCGTGACTTCGTTGGTGTCGGGCGGCGAGTATCGATAGGGCGCGCTCCAGTCGGCGCGCTTGAGCGTGCTGGCGCCAACCACGATTCCCAGACCACCCACCCTCGCGCGCGAGCCAACCGCCTCGCCGTACGACCCCGGAACGCCGCCGATGGCCTTCACTGTCGCCTCGGTCCCCTCGGTTGGCTCCTGGGTGATCACGTTGATCACGGCGGAAAAGGCATTGGAGCCATAGAGCACCGAGCCCGGGCCCCGGATCACCTCAATCCGTTCGATGACGCTCACCGGGAAGGCCTCCAGGACCTCGCTGGAAACCCCACCCGCGAGGCCTTCCCGAGTCGGACGGCCGTTGATCAGGATGAGGACGTGACCCGAATCGACGCGGATCTGATCCCCTCGCGGTGCGATGGTCGAACGGTCGGCGAAGTACGCGGTGGACGCCGTCAGGCTCGGCACGCGCTCGAGGATGTCCATGAGGGTATTGCCACCGAATCGCCTGATCTCGTCCCGCGTCACCACCGTCATCACCCCCGGCGCATCCGACAGGCTCTGGTCGGTCAGCGACGCGGTGGTGACGCGTGTGTCGAGCAGCTCCTCGAGCGACATCTCGGCGAGGTCGCTGACCTCGGCGTCCGAGACGCTCGCCGCAGACTCGGCTGGCGGTGGCTCCCTCGAGCTCGCAGGCTCCGTCTGCGCCATGGCTGGTAGGCCAACCGCGATCAAGGACATCGAGAGTGCCCCTGTGCGCTGCAGTCTAGACGCGATCATGTTGCTTCCCTCCGAGCGCCGCCCCCGGCCTCTCGGGCCATTATTGCGCGGGCAATCTCCCGATGGCAAGACGACGGATGAGCCACATCGAGCCTCCGCGACGGGCGGCGCGGCGTTTGCGTCCACGCCCAGCCCTTTCAAGGTGCCTTCCGATGTAGGTCCATCTGATCCATTTCCTACTTTGTGGGATCCTTCTGCAGTGGTTCCGAGAAA
>JAFGBI010000123.1 GCA_016933275.1 Polyangiaceae bacterium
GGCGGATTGGGTTTGGAGTCTGGGCTCGCGGAGTGCGGCGGGGGGGTATCTGCGCCGGGGAGGCGGCGGCACCGACGCCGAATCGACGAGGCTTCACGGGGCATTGGTACGATCCGAGCGGGCTGGTGCCGCAGAGGGGGCAGCACCAGCAGTCCGAGGCTTCGGGAGCTCTTTCCAAGGAGGCCGGACGGCGAAGGCGTCAGAACTCGCGGCGGATGCACTTTGACAAGGTTTCACTGCTCAGAAAGCTACGGCTGGCCCGCTCAAGTTCGTCAACGAGAACGGAATGGTTCGGCTCACGATCAACCGAATGAAATTGAACGCGAACTGACGACGCCCGCACGGCGACGAACCGTGTCCTTTTGGCAGCAGTGCGTGAGGCAGAGCGCGCAGCCGGGTAGCCTCGCCCGGCGCGAGGCTACCCATGAGCACCAGCACGAGAGCCTCGCCATTCCTCGACAATCGCGGAGACGAATACCATTGCTCCGGCCTCCAACGCGGTGCGTTGGAGGTTCATTCGCACGTCGAGCATGCGTCCACCTCGAGCGACCACGCTTCGATGCCGCCAGTCATCGAACGGACGTTCTTGAAGCCGTGTCCCGCGACATAGGCCGCGGCGTCGAGGCTCCGCTGCCCGCGGTGGCAGTAGAACACGATGGCCGTGTCCTTCGGTCAGCGCATCATCTCCGTCGCGAGTCCCTCTGTCACGAGTGTCGCGCCCTCGATGTGGGCCAGTCCCCACTCCTCCGGAGTCCGGACGTCGATGAGGCGGGGCGGGGTGCTGCTTCGGCGGGCTGCCGCTACGTCTTTCGGGTTCATCTGGATGCGCCTGTCGATCTCGTCGGCCTGCTCGATGAACGCTAGAACCTCATCGAGATCGGTGATGTCGTGGCGGTGAGCCACGTCTTCGAGTATTTGGTCGGGCTCGTACCCGCAGCCGTGACACCCCCCGATGTGGTACTGACGGAACAAGGCGCGCTGCGCGCTGGGATAGGCCTCCAGCACGTCCTGCATCGTGCTGCTCTTCGTGATCTTCGCGGTCGCTGGCATTTCGCTCTCCTCATCTGGTTGGGCGGTCCTCACTGGAACCGATCGGGTAGCCGTGGCTGCAATCTCATACGACCTCCGTCAGCGCTCCGCTGTGGACGTCGTACACGAAGCCACGGATGGGGATGTCGATGGGGATGAGACGCGAGGCGCGAAGCAGACCAACGTCGTCACGCACGCTCTGCTCGACGTTGGTGAATGGCAGAAAATCGATCGAGCTCCCCTCGACCCCAAGATCCGATTTGACCTTCGCTCGCAGAGATTCATTGGTGAAAGTGAGCATCCCGCAGTCCGTGTGATGAATCACTGCCACCTCGCGGGTACCGAGCAGTTCCTGCGAGATGACCAGCGACCGCACCGCGTCGGCGGCGCGACCTCCCGCGTTCCGAATCACGTGGGCGTCTCCGATGTCGAGCTCGAGGATCCGCGAAGGGAGGATGCGCGCGTCCATGCAGGTCACGATCGCGACCCTGCGTCTGGGCGGCATCGGCAACTGGCCGCCGGTGAAATTCAGCCGGTGCTGCCGGCTGGCCTCTACCAGTTCGTCGATCACTGCCATGGCGTTGTCTCCGACCTGTGAGGACGTAGGTCGGACGCGGTCGGTCGGGGAGTGCCAAGCCGTTGGCGACCCAACAACTCGTCGTTCAATGGGCGTGACGTGGTTCAGGGGTCAACGTCCGGGCCACAAACTCGCTCCTGGTTCGGCCCGCAATGGCTAGACGTGACCGCGCCGGGTCCGCACAGCCAGGGTATGGAAACCGTGCATCGAGCGATCTCGGGCGAGGCGCTTCGGGGCGGGAAAGCACCGGCGCAAAGTCGTCGCGCTCGAGCGCGATCCGCAGCAGAACGGCGAGCAGAGGCGGTCGCGCATCTCGACCGCAGCTGCGCCTCGTTCGGTCGGACCGCGGCGAGGTGCATCCTTCTTCCTTGACCCTGTGCCAGAGAGACAATCGCGAGCAACGTTGCCCTCCCGACGCTTCGGGCGCGAACACAACGATCCTGATCGCGTTGCTCACCCTCACGTGCTCCAGCTCCCCCCGCCCGACCATGGCGTAGACCGTCGCCGTGCTCACCCGCAGTGCCTTGGCCGCCTCCTTCACCGTGAGCAGCCAGGTTTCGAGACGCGGATCCCGCCCGGATGCCGCCGCACCCGTCGCCGCCGCCTGTAGCAAGGGAGTAACAAGAGGCGTGCGAATCGCTGCAAATCGCGGTGACGTCGGGACGGCCGGCCCTGCCGGGATCTGAACAGCTACGAGCGGTTGCGAAGGGGTGCTACCCGCAGATGACCGAGGGTCACCGACTTTTGATCCAGAGGCTGAAGGTTCGAGTCCTTCATGGCCCACGACTGGCGGGGGAATTCCCGCCGCAGGACGGAAGGCCTCGCGCTCGGGGTCGCCGAGCGGTCGCGGGGGTGAGGAGAGATGCGGCAGGTCCGCGGTGATGGTGGCGTCGCGTCCTTCATGGTCTATTCTCCCGAAGCCAGCGGGAACGCTGGCCTTCTCTTTGTCGGGCGTTTGGACCGCGGTGGTGCTCTCGCAGACGGCGGGCCCATTCGTGTCCCGAACGCCGAACTCCGGGATGAGTTCATGGAGCGGCTTGAACCAGCCAAGCTGCATCTCGGTCGCCAGGCGCTGCTTGCGCTTGTGCCGGTACACCATCTGCGACGACGCATGCCCCGTGCGGTCGGTGACCCAGGCCTCCGTCTTGCCAGTCGCTGGGCGAGGCACTCCGCTTCGCCTGCATGGGGAACGGCATCAAACACGGCATCGAGCACGCCATCGTGTACCACCCCTCCGGAACCTCCAGCGTGGCCGTAGTGCGGCGGACGGATCTCGAAATGCTATGGCGCACTCTCGCGGGCGACGGAGCCGGCCAGCTTGGTGCGTTCCCGGGCTGGCTTCCAGACAGCCTTCCGGTCGTCGTGACCTCGTCTGGCGGCTTCACGATGGTCGGGATGGGCAATCTGCGGAACTGATGTTCCGGTCTCGTCGTCCTTATCACGGGGGCCGATCCCTGGGCCCGCGCCCCCGCCCTCACCCCACCCGAACGACGACCACGGTTATGTCGTCCATAAGCCTGCCCGTGCGGCCTTGAGCCAGCTGGATCAGGGCGCGTGCGGGATCGGCGGGCCCCTCGTTCAACGCTTCGACGATCTTCTCCCCGCGAACGTGGTCGAAGAGGGCGTCGGTCCCGACGACGAGCCATCCTGGCTGGAGGGGGTGCTTGAAGCTCACGGGGAGAGCGAGCCCGCTGCCGATCCGTCGCTTCCGGTGCTGGTACTCGGTCAATTCGTTCACCCTGTCGGCGGTGACGAACCAGGCCGAACTGTCGCCGCACGAGGCTCCCGAAATGTCCAGGCGGCCGATGGCGACCACCACGGCCGTCGCTTCCCCGGCGTCCAGATCAGCCTCGATGTCCGGGTCCAGCTCGGCGAGGAGTCTGGCGACCGCCCTGCCGCCGTCGGGGAGATCCACTGCTCGCTGCACGATGTTCCCAACCCGACCGATCACCAGGGAGGCGGCCCTCGCTCCGGCCCCCATGGCACCTACGCCACCGGCAACGGCGACCACGAGTCCGTCGGCTACTTGCCAGACCTCGGCTCTATCCTCGCTGTCGGCTCGACACGAGTTGGCGGTGCTCCACCAACGGAGCGAGGCCAGGCTTTGCTTCGGGATCGATCGCCTCGTGGTGACGGGTCCCGGTGTCGCTCTGGATCTGATCTCGCTCGTGATCTGCATGGCCGGTGACCAATGCAGGGAGCGTGCCGTCGCTTGTTCGGCAAGAAGCAGCCCGAGCGTGACGACGGAGAGCCGTGGAGCCTTGCCAGGATGACCGATCCCACCCCAGCGATGTGGTCAAGCTGTCATCAAGCCGCCGACGTTGACGCCCTCGATCGGGTCTGGCACCTCGTGTTGATGATCGGGATCGCCCAACCAGGTAGGGTCATGCTGGCCGTGGCCCTCCTCCTCGCTGGATCGGCCTGCCGCTCCCCAGCACCCGCTGCCCCGGCGCCCACCCCCATCGTCACCGTGGCCTTGCCCGCCACGTCACCCGAGGTCCACCCGAGCCCGAGCCCGAACCATCGCCGTGGGACCGCCTGCTCGTCCTCCAAGCTGTCTTCTCCGGTGGCGCGCCCGAACCCCCCGTGCCCGGCTGGGCAGGCCGCCTGGGTGCTCGTGACGGGCGAAGACGAGGGGCCCCGGATGGCTTTCGCCGAGGAGGTGGGCTGCGTGGCTCGCTCTCCCGTGGTTCATGGCGAGATCCAGCTCTGCCGCCCGACAGGGCTGGAGGCTCTGTCTGCCTGCCATCCGTACCGGCGGTGTCAAGAGCCGCGAGCAGGCCCAGCAGGAGTACGTGGCGTCGCACGATCCGGGGGCAGGCAAGGACGGTTCGGATTCGGAGGTGACGGCCGGTATCTACGGCATGGTGCTCAATCGGGGAACCTACCTCGACTCCTGCTCCGTTGAGGCCACCTGGGGCGTGTCGATCTGTGCAGCGGTGCAGAACGGGGCCGTGGTGGGCGTGTCCGTGAGGACGACGCCGGCCAGCGCCGCCACGGGCGACTGCACCGCCGCCAAGGTCCGCGAGATCATCTTCCCGCCTTGTTGTTGAACCCCTCGGTGGCGCCGTGGGCGAAGAGGCCACGCGCCGCGAACCAGGCAAGCAGCTCGCGCCGATGCTGGCGAAGGGTACGCGCGAAGGTCTTGAAGGGTTCGAGCTTCGAGCGCCTCGCCATGTTCGTCCAATGGTCCAGGAGCTGCCGGGCACGCAAGCCGGAATGGTAGTTCCAGTCCATGTTAGGATCGGCTCGTGCCACCTCGGCCACCCCCGCCCGAGCTCCACCGAACGCTCTGGGATCTCGATCCCGAGGCGCTCGATGTGACCACCGATGCCGAGTCGATCATCCCGCGCGTCCTCGAGCACGGTGGGCTCGTCGAAGTCGAGCGCTTGATCGAGCTCTGCGGCCTCGAGCGCATCCACGATTCCCTGCGCCACGCGGCGCATCCGTTGCTCAGTGAGCGCACGCGCCGGTTCTGGCGCGCCTTCTTCAGAGCGGGAGACGAGGCATGGAACACACCACCCTCCTGGCGCCAGAGCAGCGCCGCGCCCTGGATCGACTGAGACGCATCGAGCGGTTGAGAGAGTCCTACCTCGCGGGTGGCACGGCGGTCGCGCTCCACCTCGGCCATCGACGCTCCCTCGACCTCGATTTCTTCAGCCAATCGAGCCGGAGTGACCTGGTCGAGGTGCATCGCTCGCTCGCGGGAGTGTTCAGCGCGGTGAGGATCCTGGGCGAAACGGACCAGGCGCTCCGGGTGGAATGCGACGGAGCCCGGCTCGATTTCGTGACGTATCCATACCCGCTGCTCGAGGCGCCGACGCTCGGCGAGAGCGGGGTTTACGTGGCGGGGATCCGCCACCTCGGCACCACGAAGCTCGCGGCGATCGCGCGCCGCGGGATTCGCCGCGACTTCTGGGATCTGTACGCGATCCTCGCCACGGGGCTCGAGCTCGTGGCGCTCGGGCGCGACTACGTTCGCAGATTCGGCGTGGCCGAGTCGGACCTCTATCACGTGGCGCGGTCGCTCACCTTCTTTGCGGACGCGGAGAAGGACCCGGCGTTCCCTGCTGGAATGACGAGCGAACTGTGGCGCGCCGTGAAGGCGAACCTCGAGGTGCACGGCCCCGACATCTTGCCGCTGAAGCGGCCCCCGGGGTAGGTGTCCCAGGGTTGTCGTCAACTGCCTGAGAACGCACGGGAATCCCGCTGCGCAATCGGGTCCTGGCGAGGGGGCGATGGTGCGGCGCCCGGAGGGCCAGCGTGACTGGGCAGCTCACTCCCGTTCAGTCCGGATCGTGGCAGGTCCACGTTCGATGGCGGGAGGTCGTTCCGGCCTACTTCGAGAGCCTCGCCCGGGCCGCGTCGGAGGAGGGGTTTGACCGACGCGTGGATCACCGCCTCCGCGCCTTTGGAGAGGACGTTGACGTTTCCCGCCTCAAACCGAGAGGCCTGGCGCGCACCGTGTGCCCGGGTTGCGCGATGAGCGACGACGGCGCTCTTTCTGGTGAAACGTGGGCGGGTCGTACAGCAGGGTCTGCAGGCACATCGTCTCAAGCTCGCACCGGGAGCCTGCGGTGGCCGGACGGCAGACGACGACCCTGGTGCTGGGGCGGGGAGTCCCGGGGCTCCGAGCCGAACGCTACCGGCGGGTTCCCCATGGCCCCCGGGCGCGGCTGCCGGCTCGGGCGCTGTTGCGGCACCCACGCCCACCCATCACGGTCCATCCGGAAACCTGACGAGGACCAGCCGCTCCGCGCAGAGCAGCTCGGGCGACAGACGGAGCGGGATCGCTCGTGCGCTCGGCAGCGCGTGGGCGCGCTCCGGCGCGACGAAGACGATGGACTTCGTCGGCTCGAGCTCGAATCCCACCGCCTCTAGCTGGCTGCCTTGTTCGAGCAGCTGCGCGAGGTCATGGGCATCGACGATGAACGCGTGCTCGGCGTCGGCGAGCAGGCGACAGAGCCGCGGCCAGACGCCCTTCGCGGATCTCCGCTGCCGGTACTCCCAGGCGCGCGTCGCCTGCCGCTGGCGCATCAGAGCCAGGCGCCGGTGGAGCCTCTCGATCGGCGGTGTCTCGTTGCCGTGGATCGAGCTGGCCGCCTGCCCGGGGTCGGTTCGCCAGCGTTCGCCGGGTCCGGATCGTTGACGCCCGCTCAAGGCCGTTCTCCTTCGAGGTCGAGTCGGCGCAGCAAGGTCGCCACCACCGCTCGAACCGCGTTCGGGTCCGGCATGCCAGGGACCGATCCGAGCAGCGAAAGGACCGCGAGGTTCGTCCGGACCGCGTGGCGGAGCTCACCGGGCAGGCGCAGGATGGTCGCCTCGAGATCCGTGAGCGCGGCCTCCTCCGCCACGAGGAGCAGGCCGGCCACCACAAGCAGATCTCGGTCACCCTTGATGCCGCTCCGCTCCGAAATGAGTTTCTCGAGCAGCAGATCCTGCATGCGAGGCAAGGGGACCCGCACACCGTCCACTTCGACCGTGCGTCCGTGCCGCATCGCCGAGACAGCACCGAAGACTAGCATCGGCAACTCCGGATCGTCGTACACGTAGCTCTCGGTCAGGTCCCGCAGGTCGGGATCGATGCCGATGAAATTCACCTCGATCAGCGCCTCCCGTTCCGGAACCCACACGGAAGGTTCCTCCGCGGAGGGCCGCAAGCCTTGAACTCGCCGCAGGCAACCCTTCACCCCGACGTGGGAGGCGATCGGCACCCCGATGTCGACGTCCTGGGAAACCACGAGGCTGCACGCGGCTGCCGCTTCGAGCAGGTTCGGAACCTCCGACCCCACCACCAGCACCCCAGGCTGGTCCAGCACCGTCTGGATAGCGCGCAGCGTCTCGATCAGCTTCGTCCGGAAGTCCAACGCCAGAAGCATAGTCGCCGCACGGTGGCCACGCTACGCGCTCGGAAGACGCCTGTGGCTCTGCGCCCCGCGCCGCTCGCTCCACGACGGCTCGACGGATCCCGCAGTGATCCGCCGCGCTCCTCGGAGCCCAGTACCAGGACCTGCACCAGTGCTAGAGCACCGATCAGGTTGCCAACAGCAACGGCAGCGCTGAAAACGCGTCCCTGCGAGGCGAGGACGCGTTTCGAGCGCTGCCTCTGGTGAGGTCTGCTGCCGGTTCGGTGGTCTAGGTCATTGATTCGACGCAGCAATCAACCTGATTGCTGCTCTAGGACGTCGACCTTTCGCTGGCGTCGGACGACTCTCGGGCGCCGCGCCGCCTGGCGGATCACCCGCGGCGGTAAGGTGCTGGTCAATGGGTCACGGATCTGGCTTGCTGCGGGTCGGCCCATCTCTCCTCCTTCCGCTCTGAACACCCGCAGGAGATCAGGGCGGTGGCCCTCTCTGCCGGATTCTGCGCGATTCTGCGCGCAAGCGATCGATAGGATCCAGCTTTCCGCCCGAGTGGCGGGCGCTATCCGAACACCGATGAGTCTTCCCTATCCGATCCAGGCTCGACAGTGACGCTGAAATTTCGGCCATGGCGGGCATTGGGGGGTGAGGCATGGGGGATCCCAATCGGCGGACGGACTTCGTTTCCGGAGCCACTCGAGGTAGTGTGAAACGCGACGGCGGACCGTGCTCGAAACGCTCTCGTTCACCCCAGATGACCAACCCGCAACGCCCCGATGCAGACGGGGTTTCCCCTTTCGGAGCCCTGCTCGACCAAGCGCTCCTGATGGAGCTATGCCGCTACCGAATGCCGTTCGGCAAGTACAAGGACGCCCTGCTGCTTCGACTTCCCGAGGCGTACCTCGCCTGGTTCGCGCGTCAGGGCATGCCCGGCGGAAGGCTCGGCATGATGCTGGAAACGGCGCTGGCGATCCGGGCCAACGGACTAGAATCGCTCGTGGAGCCGCTGATTCGAGAAGCCCTCGGCGAAGCGGACGAGTGACGCGAGCCGCGCGGGCCAATGACTGAGCTCGCGTTCAGCTGTTTGGCGGCGTGTCGCGGCAGGTCGTGAGCGCCGTCATGGACCTCCACCGGCGACGGTTCGACGTCGGGATTGGGCGGGAAGGCAAGTCGGGGGTGGTGACCATGGTGCAGCGATCGCGATCGGACCTGCGACTCAACCTCGAATTCGTGCGCCCGCCGCGCAGCACTGCCGAGCCGATCTGGGAACACCCTTGGAGAAGCGCGGCGTTTCGATCCGGTGAGGTCAACTCCGAGGGTGTCCTTCTGCCGGAGCTTCTGGATCGAGGGTAGCTTCTTCTCCCATGGCGCGGGTTTCACGCAACGGGTGTAAGGCACTTGCTGCCGGGCTCGGCCTCGTCTTCACGCTCGGGCTCGGGCTCGGACTAGTCGCCGCGAGTCGTGCCGGCTTGCTCGGGCTTGGCCGCTACACCCGAAGCGGCGCGCCAGCGACCGAGCTACCCGCGATCGACAGTGGCTGGCCTGCGCTGCGGAGCACTGAGTTCTCTGCCCAGGAGGTGGAGGGTCTGCGCAGGGTCGCGCAGCTCACGGACCAGCTCCCCGAATTGGCGGTGCCGGGCAAGCAGGGGTGGCGAGTGAGTGACCGCGATCCAGAGAACGTCGTCGCCCTCTTCCATGAGTTGCGCATTCGTTCGGGGCTGGCCCTCCGAGCCTACGAGTTCGTCGTTGGGGCGGACCGTTGGAGCAGGATCTATTCGCTCCCCGAAGGGGCAGCGCTGGCCGAGCCCCTCGGAACGGGAGAACCCCCGCAGCCCCCCGGGGGCGCTTGCAGATTTCATGCAGGCCATCGAGCTATCGGGAACGGATCGGTCGTACCTCGAAGCATCGATCTTGCGGCGCGAGCTCGAGGAGTTTTCGGCGAGGTGGCACGGCCTCAACTGGCGCACGGAGCAGGTCATCGACCGGGACGAAATCTCAGCCGAGTGCAGGCGAAGTCGCGCACTCCCTCCCGGCGAAGGCTGGGCGCCGCGGGTGGATCGTGGAGCGGATCGGGTGCGCGTGATCCTCAAGATCAGAGGCTGCCGCAGCCAGTGCTTCGTCGGGCGAGTCGTGGACGAATATCGGATCGGCTCCAGCGCCGCGTTGACGAAGTTCGACCCCCTCGCGGATTGTGGTCGGGGCTACGACATCTAGATTGGGAACAGCCTTGGAGAAGCGCGGCGATTCGATATGAACCTGGTGTAGTGGTCGATGATGTCGAGGCAGGTAGCCTCGACTGATCGGTAGGGGCTCGATGGCAGGACCCGCCCAGAGCGGCGCTCCAAATAGAGGGCCACGAGGCCGTCGCAACGGCTCAGGTCAGCATACGATTTTTGGCCTCCGACCGGGACCGCGCGCTGGACGGGCGCCAGCGGCGCGGGACGCTGGGCTGGCGCGCGAAAAATTGTCGTTTCCAGCACCCGCGCGCTGCCAGATTCGAAATCGTGCGGTTACCAAGTGGTAGTTCGACGTCGCCGCGCCGCTCGCGACCTCGACCCTTTGCGAAAGGACGCTCATCGATGCCCCGGGATGTCACCGCTCGCCTCTCTCCGGCGCTCGCCGTCAGCGAGACCGGGTTCGTCTTCGATCCGCGAACGGGCCACTCCTTCACGGTGAACCCGACCGGGCTCTTCGCCCTGCGCGCCCTCCAGGCGGGCCGCCCGCTCTCCGAGGTGGTCACGCAGCTGGCGCAGGAGTACCCGGAGATGTCCTCGCTCGAGGAGGACCTGCAAGGGTTCGTGCGGCAGCTGACGGCCCTCGGGCTCGCGGTCGTCGGAGCCGAGGGAAACTCGCCATGAGCGCGCCGCTGGTGGTTGCGGTCAGCGGACTGCACCTGGGGGAGAACGCCCAGCCGGGGCCGGGCATCATCCGCAGCCTGCGCGAGGCGTTCGGGTCGAGGATTCGCGTCGTCGGGCTGGCCTACGATGCGTTCGACTCCGCGCTCTACGCGCCCGGCCTGCTCGACGATGCGTACCTCGTCCCGTACCCTAGCGTGGGACCCGAGGCGTATCTTGCGCGGCTCCTCGAGATCCACGCGGAGTGCAGGATCGACCTTGTCATTCCCTGCCTCGACGTCGAGCTGCCGCTGCTCGACCGGCTTGCCGGAGAACTCGAGCGCGCCGGGATCCGCTGCTACCTGCCGACGCGCGAGGCGTTGATGGCCCGACGTAAGGCCCGGCTTCCCGAGCTCGGCCACACCGCCTCGGTGGCGGTGCCCGAGACTCGGGTAGTCACGGATCGCGGCGCGCTGTCCGACGCCGCGAGCGCGCTCGGCTACCCCCTGGTGATCAAGGCGCTCTTTTACGAGTCCGAGGTGGCGCGCGGCCCAGACGAGGCGGAGAGCGCGTTCGCCCGTCTGTCCGCGGTCTGGGGTCTACCGCTCCTGGCGCAGCGCTTCATCACCGGCGAGGAGTACGACGTGGCCGCCGTCGGCGACGGTACGGGCGACGTGCTCGGCGCGGTGGCCATGCGTAAGACCATCATTACCCGGCTCGGCAAGGCCTGGGGCGCGATGACGGTCGACGACCCAGCGATCCTCGCGGTGGCGCGGCGGGTGATCCAGAGCCTGCGCTGGCGCGGGCCCTGTGAGGTCGAGCTCTTGCAGGACCGCAGCGGCATGATCCACCTGATCGAGGTGAACCCCCGATTCCCCGCCTGGATCTACCTCAGCGCCGCCGCCGGCAACAACCTGCCGGAGCGGCTCGTGCAGCTCGCCCTCGGGCAGCGCCCCGCGCGCGCCGATGTCTATCGAACCGGCGTGTTCTACGTGCGGCACGCGATCGAGGCGATCGGCACCGTGGCCGACCTGGACGAAATCTACTCCCACGGTCGTCGCTCGACCGCGCCGCCCGCGAGCGGGAGCGAGCCCCCGGTCGTGCTGCCGCCGCCGCCCGCCATCCCCGTCGACATGCTCCGCATCTGAGCCCGGCCGCCTCCGACGAGGCGGCACGACGGCTCTGCTCTCTCGATCTTGACCTAACCAGGAAAGAATCCCATGCCCGAAAAGGTGTACGACCGCCCCACCATCGTGAAGAACCCGGTGGGGCTGATGAACAAGGTGGGACGGCGCGGCGATCTCAGTTCGCGCGCAGAGGTCGACGCGGTGCCTGTCGACCGCCTCTGCGCCGAGTTTGGCTCTCCGCTCTTCGTTTTCTCCGAGCGGCGCCTCCGCGCGCGGGTCCGCGAGGCGCGTGCGGCTCTGCGGCGGGGCTACCCGGAGACGCGCCTGTGCTGGTCGTACAAGACGAACTACCTCGACGCCATTTGCGCCATCTTTGCCCAGGAAGGGAGCCTGTCGGAGGTCGTGTCCGGAATGGAGTACGACAAGGCTCGTCGGCTCGGGGTCGAGGGGTCACAGATCGTGTTCAACGGCCCGGCGAAAACGTACGACGAGCTCGCGCGAGCGGTCGCGGAGGGGGCGATCCTGCACGCCGACCACACCGAGGAGCTCCGGGTCATCGAGCGCATCGGCGCCGAGCAGGGGGTCGTGCCGCGCGTCGGCATCCGCGTGGGGGTCGACGTCGGGATCCACCCGCGCTGGGACCGCTTCGGGTTCGCGCTGGAGAACGGGGACGCGATGGACGCCGTGCGGCGCATTGTCCGTGGCGGGCGACTCAGGCTCGGCGGACTGCACGCTCACATCGGCACCTTCGTGCTCGACGCCTCCGCCTACGGGCGCCTCGCGACCGAGCTGCTCGGCTTCGCCGACGCGATCGCGGCCGAGCACGGCGTCTCTCCGACGCACCTCGACGTCGGCGGGGGCTTCGCCTCGAACAACACCCTGCGCGAGCAGTACCACGCCGGCGCGCTGACGCCGCCCATCACGGAGTACGCAGAGGAGATCATCGCCGCGTTCGCGCGTCACACCGGGCCCACGCTGCCGCTGCTGGTCGAGACTGGGCGCGCGCTGGTCGACGATTCGGGCACGCTGCTGGCGACTGTGGTGGCCAGCAAGCGCCTCGCCGACGGGCGCCGCGCGCTCGTGATCGACGCCGGTGTGAACGTCCTGTTCACCTCCTGGTGGTACCGCCTCGGCCTCTCGCCGGCCTCGTCCGTGGACGGCTTCGTCCAGGACACCACCGTCTACGGTCCGCTCTGCATGAACATCGACTGCGTGCGTGAATCCATCGCGCTGCCGGATCTGCGCGCGGGCGATCACCTCGTCATCCACCCCGTCGGCGCGTACACGTTCACCCAGTCGATGCAGTTCATCAAGCTTCGTCCTGCCTGCGTCTTGATCGCCGAAACCGGGGAGCCGGAGCTCATCCGTCGCGCGGAGACGCTCGAGGATCTGGTGGGACCGGAGGTGCTCCCCGAGCGGCTGCGCGCGCCGGCCGCGGCCCGGTCCTCACGGTCGGGCGAATCCAGTTGAGGTCAGAGTGCACGCCCTTCGAGCAGCGCCCGCTTGGGGGAAGGCCTGGTTCGGGGAGGTCACCCGCGCGTACGCGGCGGTGGTCTTCTCCGGACGAAGTGCGACGGGTGTCGGGGTCGCGGCAGCGACCTGCCTGCAACCGAGCCGAGGACTCTACGCGCTGGTCGCCGTGCTCACCGCGGAGTTCGTCGCACGGCGCCTCGGCTTCCGCGCCGATCTGCGCGAGCGCGGCTACTATGGCTTCAACGCCCTGCTCACGGGTCTGGCGCTCGCGCACGACAACCCGCCGAGGCTCGATCTGGTCGTGCTCATCATGGCCGCGTCGGTCGCGGCGACCGCGCTGACCGCGGTGCTCGGCGAGCTCTGCTCGCGGCTCGGGCTCCCGGTGCTGGCCCTGCCCTACCTTCTGACGGCGACAATGCTCACCCACACGACGCTCGGGCCGCACGCGGTCCCTCCTTGGCTGGTGGGCGGCGCAGCGCCCGGGCTCGAGGGTGGGATGGCGCGAGGGCTCGAGATTCTGGCCTCGGTCGGCGCTGCCGTCTTCGAGCCGACCTGGGTCGGCGGCGTCGTGGTGCTCGCCTCGGTCCTGCTCTGGTCGCGCTGGCTCGCCCTGGCGCTGGCGGCGGGTGCGACCCTCGGCGTTGCGGTCGCGCACTGCCTCGGCGCCGGCGCACCGAGCACAGCGCTCGCCGCCGGGTACAACGCCGCGCTCACCGCCGCCGCCCTGGGGGTCGTGTTCTTCGTCCCTGACCGGCGCTCGCTGGCCCTGAGCGCCTTCGGCGCGGGTCTGGCTGCCTGGTTGTCCGTGGCGTGGCTGGCGCCCTTGGCGCCCGCGGCCCTTCCGGTCCTGGCCTGGCCGTTCGTGCTGGTGACCCTGGCGGCCACGCGCGCCCTCGCCCTCCGCGGAGCGGCCCAGTCTCCCTGGCCCGCGATCCTCCCCCAGGCGACCCCGGAGGCGAACCTGGGCTTCGTCGCCATGAGCCGGACCCGCCTCGGGCTCCCAGGGCCGCCGCAGTTCCTCCTCCCCGTCGGCTCGACGGAGCCCAAGGGGTGGGCGCGTTCCGCCGCGGACACGGGGGCCCCTGCCTACCGCTCTGGACCTCCGCTCCCAGACAGCTGGGTTGTGACCCAGGGGATGCGCGGCGAGGTCACCCATCGAACACCTTGGGAGCACGCCCTCGACTTCGAGGTGATCGATCGCGACGGCTTCCCCTTCCGGGGACACGGCCTCGCCGTCGAGGACTACTACTGCTTCGGGCAACCGGTGCTGGCCGCTGGAGCGGGCATCGTGGCCTACGTCCGGGACGATCTGGCCGACAATCCG
This sequence comes from Polyangiaceae bacterium, assembly GCA_016933275.1. GTDB lineage: Bacteria > Myxococcota_A > Polyangia > Polyangiales > Polyangiaceae > JAFGBI01. Next base: position 14,226 of record JAFGBI010000123.1, read on the forward strand.
CCCGGCGCGCAGGACACCACGCAGCCCTGGGGCAACGTGGTCGTGCTGGCGCATGGCCCCGGCCTCTACTCGGTGGTTGCGCATCTGCGCCGAGGCAGCGTGCGCGTCCGCAGCGGTGACGTCGTCGTCGCGGGGCAGGCGCTCGGCAGCTGCGGCGCCTCTGGCCGGAGCCCGCGGCCCCACCTGCATTTCCAGGTTCAGGCCACCCCCGAGCTCGGCGCGCCCACGCTCGACTTCCGCCTCGTCAGCTACTGCACCCGAGGTCGCGAGGCCGATCGCTACCACCGCCAAGGCGTACCGCGGGAGGGCATCGTGGTCGGTCCGGTCGCTGTCGATCCGCTCTTGAGCGCCCTGGCCGAACTCTATCCGGGGCGCACGTTGGAGCTCGAGTCGACGCGCGGGGCCGCGTGCCTGCGCTGCGAGCTGTCCCTGGTCGGTGAGCATGCCCTGGTCGACGACCGCCGAGGGGAGCGGCTCTACTTCCTCCCGACCCCCGCGGGGGTGGTGTTCACCACGCTCGAGGGCTCGCCCCGAGGGCTGCTCGGGGTGCTCTACCAGACGCTGCCCTTCATCCCTGCGGTGCGATCCATCGGGGTGCGCCTCCGACTGGTCGAGGAGCTGCCGGCGTCGGCGCTCCTCCCGGGCGTGCTCCGGATCGCCTACGACGTCCTGCGGGTTTTCGCCGATCCGCTCTCGTCCCGGGTGCGCATCGAGCTCCAATCGCTCGGCGACGAGGTCGCCGTAAGCAGCGAGGTCACCGTGAGCCTCGGGCGGTGGGTGGTGCGGCGCCGCCGCGGGCAGGCCCGCATCGACCACAGCGGGCTGAGCCTGCTCGAGCAGGTGGGCGGCCCACGCTGGGCGCGCCTGTCCCGCGCAGAGCTCCGATCGAGCGTCTACGCGGTGCCGAATCAACGCTACGGGGGGAGCGCCGGGACGTGCGTGCCAGCGAGCTAGCGTCCTCCGTCGCGATCGCGACGGTGGTGGCGCTCGCGCTGTGGCGCGGCCTGCTCGGGGCGCCGGTACCGGCGGATCGGGCCGCCGAGCCCCTCGCACGCGGCGAGGCCCTCGAGGCACGAGGTGATCGCGAGGGAGCCCTCGAGGCGAGCCGAGACGCGGTCGCGGCGGCTCCGGATCGGTACTTCGTCCGCCTGCGATTGGCCACCCTCGCCTGGTTGGCGCGCGACTACCGAGTGGCGGCCGAGGAGTACCGCGCTGCCGCCGTGCTCGCGCCGCGCGCCGTCGAGCCGCGGCTCGGCGAGCAGCGCTGCCGCCTCGCGCTCGGGGACTACTCGGCCGCGGCCGCGCTCGGACAGGCGATCCGCGAACGCGATCCGCACCACTACCTCGGGACGCTGTGGGAGGCCTGGGCGCTGATGCAGCTCGGGCGAGCCACGGACGCGGCAGGCTTGTATCGGGCGTTGCTCGTCGACTACCCCGGGCAGCTCGAGGTCGTGCTCGCCCTCGGCGAGGCGGAGCTCGCCGAAGGGGATCGGCGGGCCGCCGCCGACGCGTTCCGCGAGGCGGCCCGCATGCACCCGGGGGAGCCCCGCGCCGTCTCGGGGCTCGCGAAGTGCCGGTGATCTCGCGCGGTCGGGCGTCGCGGCACCCGGAGGACCCGCGGAAGAGCGCGGGCAGTGGCCCCCATCCCCACCGGCGACCCACGGCGCTGCGTCTGCTCGCGGTGCTGGTCCTCTGCACCGCGTGCGAGCCGGCCGCCGAGGACGGCGCGGTCGGCCCGGCGCTCGAGCCACTCACGGGAGCGATATCGCCGCTGCCGCCGGGCGCCCCGATCGGCGACCGCTGCCGATACGACGTCGAATGCGACTCCGGCTGCTGTGCCGCCGAGCGGCGCGATGCGCGCGGGACGACCTGGCTCGGTGGCGCCTGCACCGCGAGCTGCAGCGTGACCGAGCCCTGCCCCGTGGGGGCGACCTGCGTGCCCTTTGCGGGCGGCGACGGGCTCTGCGCCGCCCCTTGCGCTGACGGGCGGGATTGCCGCGCGGGATACGTCTGCTCGCGCGCGGTCGCGGCGTGCCTGCCCGACTGCCGCCTCGGCTGGGACTGCGGGGCGCGCCTCGACTGCGACCGGGCGACGGGCGCCTGCAGGACGCCGCGGCGCGGCGTCGGCGCGCCCTGCGAATTCGACCGCGACTGCACGTCGGGGCTTTGCAGCCCGTTGCAGCGCACCCCCGGGGGCGAGGCCTGGACGGGCGGGTACTGCACCGCGCGGTGCAAGCGGTCTCAGTCCTGCCCCGAAGGAGCCAGGTGCGTCCCGCTCGCCGACGGACGAGGCCTCTGTGCCGCGGCGTGCGCGCGCGCCGCCGACTGCCGCACGGGCTACGTCTGCGCGCCGGCGGTTCGTGCGTGCCTGCCGGATTGCCGGCGCGGATGGAGCTGCGGGCCCTGGCTCCGCTGCGACGGGGCGACGGGACTCTGTCGCGGGCCCGTTCGTTGACGCGCGGGGACTCGGCGGTGCGGCGCGACGGCTCGCGGTCTCAGGGGACGAGCCGGCGGTCGCTAGAACCACTCGCCTTCCGACGGGTCTCCGCGACCGCATTGCCGGTGATGCCGCGCGCTGCGGGCGCAGTTTCGAAGGACAGGTCTTGGCTCTCTTGCGACGTCACTTCGGCGAGGACATTGACATCGCGCCGAGCCCAAAGGACCTTCTCGCGCTGGCGACGGCGAGCCTGGCTGATGTTCCTGCCGCGGACGCCCGAGCGCTGGTTCGCCGACTCAAGGCAGACGAGCGATAGGCCCCCATGCCGGCGGAACCCGCGCTGCTGGACACCGACACCTTGTCGGAGATCGGTCGAGGGAGCCCGGCCGGTACGGCGCGGGCCAGAGCCTATCGAACGATGCGCTGGTGAGCGTCCACGACATCCGCGAGGTGTTCGCCAGAGGCGCTGGCATCGCCCCAGGGCGAACGCATCAAAGATGGAACACATTCGATCACTTACGTGTGCGTCTTGAGCGGCGATCCCGAACGTGATCTCTTGCAC
>JAFGBI010000124.1 GCA_016933275.1 Polyangiaceae bacterium
CAAGCGGACCCGTTTTACTGAGAAGACTCATGTGTCGACGGCTCGGCTTCTGGCGGAATCACGAAAGAAATGACCTTGAAAGGGCTGACCCAGGAGGGGCTTGCCGGGTGGGCCCTGGGGATGCTGGGCTCGGGTGAGCCCATGTCCGGATCATGCCGCACTGGCGGTTGAGGGTCAAAACTGCCCGTTCGTGGTGCCCGGTGATCCGCCTGGATCGATCAGGGCCCCCCGTGCCCCCGGCGTGCCCCCTTGCCCTGGAGCAGCACCTCCACCTCGTCGAGGTCGACGGGCAGCCGGGTAGCGGCCTCCTCGTACCGTCGAAACCCGAGAGGCAGGGGCTCGTCTCCGGTCTTCAACAGATAGAGGTCTGGCCGCCCCCGATTCCGATGAAGCCATCCGGCTCGGTCGGCCTCGAACCCCATCCAGGTCGAGCAGTCGTACCCGTCGGTGACGACGGCCACGAAGACGTCGGTGGTCGCGATGGCCTTCAGGCAGCCGTCCCCGTACCAGTCGAGCCAACGGGGATCCGCACCGAGCGCGGGATTCAGTGGCGACGTCGTGACCTCGAACCCCGCCGCCACGAGGCGATCGATCAACTCGGCCGACAGGGGGTCGGAGGTGTTCTCGGTGGAGAGGAAGGCGCGAACGGCCATGACGACGCACCCCACGTCAGAAATCGTCCACGAACGTCCCGAGAGCTTCCACCGCCCGCTTTTCCGCTGCCTCGGCATCGGGCGCATCTTTCAGCGGAATCATCTCCATGATGGCGTCGAGGCGGCTCTTCATCTCCTCCGCCATCTTCGCCCGACCCTCGGCTTCTGACACGCAGAAGACGGTGTGGACCATCCAGCCGTAGATGCCGCATGTGATCGCCCACGGCGCGTTGATGCCGCCCTCTTCGAGGGTGATCCGGGCGCCAAGCGGGTGCTCCTCGTCCGACCGGATCTGGCCGCCCTCGCTGCCGATTCCGTTCGGGAACCCGTCCTCGATGCTGACCCAGTCGGTCACGCCACCATCATAGTGGCCCCGGGGCGGTCGGGCTTCCCCCGGAAGGGCTACTGGGGCCGGCCCCAACAGCATCGTGGCGATGCGTGGCCGCCCCGCAGCATTCGTTTCGGCCCCCGAGAAGCCGCCAGTACCCCGACCGGGCCGACGGGGCGCAGAGGAATCTCCCGCGATGCCCTACGAGGCAGCCAGCCCGATCCCAGGCTACCCTCCTGATGCTGGTTTCCACCGTGACCGTCCTCACCCGAACCTGGCCCGGGCTCCACGTCATCAACGAGGACCGGATCCGCTGCGACCCCGAGCTTGGGCTCTACGCGGTGCTCGATGGCGAGTGCAACGGGGGCCTGGCGGCCGATGTTGCACTCGGGTGTTTCCGGGACCACCGGGACGAGCTTCGCAATACCATCGAGCTGGGCACCGAGGCCACCAGGGCCGCCCTCGCTCGGACCGTGGAGGCCGCAGCGAAGGAGGTCTTCGCCGTCAGCGCGAAGCCGGATTCGCGGGGTTGCGGGACGACGCTGACCTGCTGCGTCATCCTCCCCAGCCACCTGGTCATCGCCCACGTCGGAGACTCCCGGCTCTACCGCCTGGAGGCTCGGGGCTGGCGGCTCCTGACCATGGATCACAGCCTTGTCTGGGATCTCAGGCGGTCCGGTGCCCTCGTCGACCTCATGGAGATGATCCGTGACCACAGCACGGTGATCACCCGGGCGCTCGGGTTCCAGCCCGACGTCGCCATCGACATCGAGGTCCTCCCCCACGGCGGAGAGCCCCTCCTCCTCTGCACCGACGGCGCCTGGCGTCCCTTCGACCCCAACCTCATGGGCATCGGTCCTACCGAGCTCGACGGCGAGGAGCTGGCTGACTGGATCCGCGAACGTCATGAAGAGGACGGGGAGCGGGACGATGCGAGCGTGGTGATCGTAGGGCAACGAGCGGACATGCACGGCGACCCGGGCATCGTCGGATCCGGCGGCACGGTGGCACATCGGCGCTGCCAAAGAGGGGCGCGTGCCGGATGGCACAACATCGGAATTCCCGCTGGTTGCCGGCGGTTCTGCGGTGTACTGAGCTGGCCCACTTGTTGCTTGTGGATAGGAGCCGCGACGGACCGCGGCATGGCCTGCGAGGAAGGGGGAAGCGATGTCGACGAAAAATGCTTGGATCCGGGCCGTTGCCGTGGCCGTCGTGTGGCTCGCGGGTTGCGCATCCACTGAAATCCCCGTTGGGGAGGGCACTGGCGGAAACCACAATGCCATGAGCGGGGGTGGTGGCACCGCTCACGAACGGGTGGAACCGGCGTCGGCGGGGGACGCAAGCTCGGCAGGTGCCGACGCCACGGGTGGAATTGGGACGTCCGGACAGTCTGGGTCGCCCATTGGTGCCTGCGCCGGATGGGGTGGTGTACGTCAGGGCGGAGCCTCAAGCGGTGGAGCAGCGGAGGGTGGTGCGAGGCCCACGGGCGGGGCCACGACCAACGGAGGCGCGGCAATGGGCGGCACCACTCCAACTGGCGGCACCACTCCAACTGGCGGCACCACTCCAACTGGCGGCACCGAGGAAACCGGTGGCAGCGTGACCGGAATCGGCGGCTACGGCAGCGATGTCCCCACCGACTGCAATGGGCCCAACCCTTTCGCAGATCCTGCTCTCGATCAAATCGTTCGTCAGGCGCTGGGGGACCCGCCGGGAGGCCTAACGGCGAGCGGTGTTGCAGGCGTTACGACGCTCGATTTGGACGACTCAGGGGTGGAGAATCTCGATGGACTGCAATGCTTGAGCGGGCTCGAATGGCTATCCATTCGATACACGCCGGTTTCCGATCTCTCCCCGCTCCAGGGACTGACGGGGCTCACGTTCCTCGGCCTTGCGGCCAACTCCTTTTCGGACATCGGCTCGCTAGCAGGACTCACCAATCTCTCGGTTCTCTCCCTCGACTCGGCGCTGGTCACTGACGTCACCCCGCTCGCAGGGCTCAACCGACTCGAGGCGCTCGAGCTCACGACGTCTCTGGTCACGGACTTCACGCCACTGAGCGGCCTCACCAACCTCGACGGTTTGACCCTGACGTGCGACGGGTTCTCCGATCTCTCGCCCCTCAGTGGACTCACGAGGCTCAGCTGGCTGTTGGTGGAGGACGCCAGGGGGGTTTCCGATCTCTCGCCGCTGGCGGGCCTTGCCAACCTCGCAGGCCTCCTGATCGGGCAGACAGGCACCCCATCTCGAGTCACGGACCTCACGCCCCTGGCCGGCCTTGGGGCCAGGGCGAACGCATCAAAGATGGAACACATTCGATCACTTACGTGTGCGTCTTGAGCGGCGATCCCGAACGTGATCTCTTGCAC
>JAFGBI010000125.1 GCA_016933275.1 Polyangiaceae bacterium
CCGAGGTCGTATCACGCGATGCAGCGTGATTCATGCCGGATGCAGTTGCGGCGGAGAATGTGTGGGAGGTCGTGATCCGCAGCAGCGCTGCCATCCTCGGCGGTACCCTGGCCATGGTCGGGTCGGGGCTGTTGATTGTCCTCAACGATCTCTTGCGTCAGGGCGGGCAGGAGCCGTTCTCGCTCTTCGCGGTCACCCCAATCGGGGCGCTCCTGCTCGGCGCCGGGATCGCCTACTTCCTGGTGCTGGGTCGCTGGATCCTCCCTATCCGCCAAGGCGAGCCGGGAGACGATGGCTCCCAGCGCACGCTGATCGACCAATGGCAGCTCGCCGGCACCATCCACGGCTGCTCCGTAGGATCTGGGAGCGATCTCGTTGGCCAGACCCTGGAGCGGGCGGGGCTGGTGAACGAGTATGGTCTGAATCTGCTCGCCCTCCGCCAGGGAGGCGAGACTCAGGAGGCGCCCTGGCGCCATACCCGCTTCGCTGCTGGTCAGGACCTGGCGCTGCTCGGACGTGAGGAGGAATTCCAGCGCTTCCTGCTCGCACATGAGCTTTCACCCTTCACCACGCCGGAGCCCTGGCTCGAGGAGCTGCAGGCCGGAGGCCGCTGGGGCTTCGCCGGACTCGTGGTGCGGCCCCGGGCGCCGAGGGCCGGCGCCACCCTGCGCCAGCTCGCTCTGCGCAAGGAATTCGGGATCGAACCGCTCGTCCTGCTCAGCGGAGACGGTGCCACCCTGGGCGAATTCTCCGACGTCTCCCTCCGTCCGGGGAGCGCGCTAATCGCTCACGGGAGCTGGAAGCGGCTGCGAGCGCCGGGACGAGACGACAACTTCTGGCTGCTGACCCCCATCGAGCCGGAAGCGAGCGAGCCGGGAAAGAGCTGGCTCGCGCTCATTCTCTTCGCCCTCGCCCTGGCCCTCGCCTTCGCGGACTTCCCTGCGCCGCGGGGAACGGATGGTGGATCGGCGAGAACGGAGCGTGTCGGTCGCACATGTGCACTTGCACGGGTTCGTGCACGGCGGGGCGCGAGACACTGACCAGTTCGGCGACAGCCGAACTCTCCGCCGCGCGGCAGCGCGTCGTTGGCGCCAAACGGATTGGGCAGCCGGGCCGCACTGCTCACCCCCAAGCGAGCGCCATGACTCGACGGGCACGGTCGTTGCAGGCGTCAGCCATTCATGCGCTTCCCTCACGTCCTCGCGAGAATGCTCGTGGCGCTAAGCCTTCCAGGCGCCGCATTGGCGCAATCGGCGGCTCCGGACGGACCGCCAGGGCTCGTCGCGGTCGTCCTGCGCGCCGACGAGCCTGACCTCCGCGTGGAGCTCAGTCCCGGGGATCCCGGGCTCCTGACTGACTGCTTCGCCCCCTGTCGCGTCTTCGTCCGGCCGGGTTGGTACCAGCTACGGGTCAGCGGCCACGATCCCGATATCGAGGGCGATTTCAGCTGGCTCTCGGTGGAGCACGACGTCGATGTGGATGTCCGGGCCCCATGGGAGAGCCGAAAGAAGCGAGGGAAGTGGATGGGCATCACGGGCGTCGGGGTGTTCGCGGGAGGGCTCTCGGTGACCTTGCTGGGCTATCTCACGATGCTCGCGGAGCCCGTGGGATCGTTCGACCTCGACCTGTACGGCGACGAGGAGGACGGCGAGTCTGGCCCCACCGAGGACGAGCCGGACCAGGAAGCCTGGGATTCTCCGCTGGTTCCCATCGGGCTCGGGGTCGCGGCGTTCGGAGGGGCCCTCGCGGCCGTCGGGTGGCGCAGCTACGCCCGCAACACGGGGCCGGGGCTCCGGTCGGTGCCGAGCGCGCGCGCTCGCGCACCGACGGGGAAATCCTGGATCGTCACGCCGGCCCCCATCGGCCAGGGTTTCGGCGTGGTGGCGGGCGCGCGGTTCTAGCTGTCCTGGCGAGCTGTCGAACCCCGCGGGCTCGGCGAGAACGGAGCGCGTCGGTCGCGGTGCCGCGGCGCCTACGCCCAGGACGGCACTTGTCCGGCGCGCCACTTCAGGCTGCAGCCGAGGCTCGGACGCTGCTCGGGCGCGGGTCGCCTGCCAGCGAGGAGCGCGTCGACCGCCGCCCGGCGCGAGCGGGGGTGGCTCCGGCAGGCGGCGGCGGCACCACGCGCGCGCGCCAACTGCTGTGCGCCGCGAGGACGCCAACGTAGCGAACGGAGTTGAACCTTGGTGGTGGCACCGACATCGCGAGGCGCACGAGCAGCGAGAGCGGGTCCAGGTCGATCGCGACGGTGCCGTCGCTGAAAAGACGCTTCAGCGTCAGGCGAACGAGGCCGGCGGCGACGAGCTTGACGCGGTCCTGGGCGAGGGGCGGGCGGAGGATGTACTTGCACAGCGACTCTTTGCCCGCGCGGTCCCCGGCGCCGGCGGTGGTGGCGGCGTGGAGCGAGAAGCCGTGCTCGGCGGCGCACAGGCCGCGGAGCTCGATCTCGCCACGGTCACGCAGTTGAATGGGATCTCGCCGGCGCAGTGTGGGCCCAGCGGGAGGCGAGCCCGCGACGCCCGGGCCGACGAGCTGGGCGAGCGCGGGCTCGCGGTCGGCGAGCTCGCCATCTGCGGTGACCTCGTCGGCCTGGATTACGCCCCGGCGACCGAGCAAGCGCAAGATGCGCGTGCGGGCGATCTGCAACAGGTCGGCGACGTCGGCGTTGGTGAGGGCTGGGAGCGGGTGGAGCAGCCGTGAGTCTCGTCGACTACGGCAGGACGCCGTTGCAGAGGCGATAGGGCTCCGGGTAGCCCTCCTCGCACGCGAGGACATGGCCCGGGCACTCGTTGCAGGCGTCCACGCAGTTGGAGGGCGCGCAACCCTCGGGGGCCGGCTCGCCGGGAGCCACCCAGCAGCGGTCGAACTGGGGCAGAGTCCTGGGGAAGGCGATGGGACAGGGGCAGCAGCGCGAGCTGTCGATCAGCATCATGCAGTCGTCTACCGACTGGCACTCGTCAGCGAAGCCGCAGGTCGACTCGTCGATTGGGGTCGCGATGCGCGAGGCGACCCGTTGATGGCATTCCACCAGTTCGCACTCTTCCGGGAAGCCGAAGAAGGGATAGAGCACGAGATCCTCGGACTCTGCGAGGTCGGAGGCGAGGATGGGTACGCCAGGATCGCAGCAGGGCAGTTCTCTGGTGCCGGCCACGACACACTGGGTGGATGGCGCGCACGTCGCCATGCACTCGGCCAGGCTGTGGAAGCTGTTGGGCCCGACGCCGCACGTCCCGCCCGCGTAAGGTGTGCAGCTCCCCGTTGCCTGGTCGAAGTAGTACGTCACCACCGTCAGGTCACAGGGAGTGGAATCGGGGGCTGCTTTGCAGGGATCCACGGGGCTGCTGCCGGCGCTGCCCCCCTGCGCCGAGCCGCTCTCGCCGCCCGAGCCCGCGTTGCCCCCAATACTCGCGCCACCGACCGGGAGCGTTCCCCCAGCGGACGGGGCGCCGGCCACAGGAGTTGTGCTGCCGGTAGCTGGAGCGCCCGCCACCGACACCGTTCCCCCGGTGGGTACTGCGCCACCGACGGGATTCGTGCCGCCGGTGCCCGCCGCGCCACCGACGGGATTCGTGCCGCCGGTGCCCGCCGCTCCACCGACCGGAGTCGTGCCGCCGCCGGCTCTTGCGCCAGCCACGGGAGCCGTGCCGCCCTCGCCGGCCTGACGCGCGCCTCCCGTAGCTCCTGATTCGGTACCCCCTCCGGAGTCTGTCCGGTCATCTCCCAGCGAAACCTCGTCGCCGGCACCGGTGCAGCCGGAGACGCCCCAGACCGTCAGCAGGGCCAACGTCGAGATGAATGCGTGCTTGCTCGTCATGTTCATGTCCTCTGGAGAGCGCCGACGTGCGGCGAAGCCACATCACCGGTAGTGGCCGGTCCGCGAGCTCTGGACGATCATTTCTTCAGGCCATGGTTCAGGGGGGCAACACCCCACAGGAGCTTCGCACCCTTGGTGCCAGCGGCGAAGCCGGAGCTCGCCTCAGGAATTGCTCAGCTGCCCAGCGGGCACGGACCCGATCCCCGGCGGCACAGGCGGCGAACACCTCCGCAGCCAGCCGCTCCTCCGCCAGCTGCTGGCTGCCGCCCAGGGGACCGCGATGCCGATCCAAGAGCTCGAGGGCCTGCTCCCCATCGCCGCGACGGAGCAGCGCCTGCACCCTGGACAGCAGCACCAGCTCGGCTTGCAGTCCCGGCTCGACCTGTGGAGCGGACGCCGACCGTGGCCGCTCGGGTAGACGCGCCGACGGAACGGCCGGAGCTTGGTCGGGGACCAGGACCGGGCTCTCGGTGACCTCGGCCTGGGGTGGGGCCGAGGCCAGGGGGCGCGGGCCAACCGCCGGGGGTGCGCTGGGCGGCTGCTGCGCCCCATCGGCGGCGAGCCCATCGTCGGCATGCGAGGACAGGGATTCGCTGGCCCAGTGGGTCACGCCGAGACTGGCCAGGCCCACGCCGAATCCGACCACCATCAGCTTGACCATCGAAGCCGACACCGTGGCTGCGGCCGCGGCCTGCGCCGGGATCGCCCCCAGCACGGCGAGTCGCACGCCCTGACGCACCCGACGCATGGTGGCCATGCTGGCGGGCCGCTCCTCGGCCATGGCGCACTTCAGCAGCGAACGTGCCTCGGGGCCGAGTTGGTTCATGGTTGCCTCCAGCGATCTCGAGCGTGATGACGGCTCAGGGCGGCCTCGAATGATCTCCTCGCGGCCTGCAACCTGGACTTCACGGTGTGAACGCGCTCCTGCAAGAGCTCGGCGATCTGCGCCGTGGAGAGCTCTTCGAGCTCCGCCAGCACGAACACCGTGCGCTGCCTCTCGGGGAGCTTGTCCAGGAGCTCGTACAGGACGGTGACGGCCTCGGAGCGGGCCGCCTGCTCCAGCGGCCCTTCGCTGCCTGCCGGCACCTCCGGGGGCAGCTCCTCCGTCGGACGTCGGCGCCGCCGCCGTCGCCAGTCGCTGGCAACCCGGACCGCGATCCCGAGGATCCAGGTGCGGAGGCTGGAATTGCCCAGAAAGCCGGGCAGCTGGCGATGGACGACCACGAATACGTCCTGGGTCGCGTCCTCCAGCGAGGACTCCGGGACCCGGAGGCGCCGGAGGGCCCGCCACACGACCTGGAAGTGCTCCTCGTAGATCTGGTCGTAGGTCGGCAAGGAGGCGGTACGTTCTGCAGCCGTCCCGCTCGAGGGATGGCCGAGGGCCAGGCTCGCGCTCACTGGGGTCGTCACCCTCCTCGTATCGTGGCCGCGATCGACGGATCGGATGAGTGAAACGTCCGCAGGGGCCGAGTCAGTCGGCCAGGAGGACCCGCCTGGCCTACGGACGCAGCTCCAGTCCCACCCCCACCCGCCCGCCGAAGGGGGGGATCTCGTGAACGGGTCGAACGGCTCCCTGTTCCTCCACGACGAAGCTCGGCCGTTGCTGCGGCCAGAGCAGCAGGCCCGAAACCACGAGGGAATAGCCCCGCCTGAGCTCGAAACCGGCCTCCGCCCCCGTGCCGAGCTCCGGGATGAACCGCGACTCGGTCCTCTGGTTGCGGATCAGCATCCCCCGCGCCCAGAGCCAGTGAAGCTCCGCATCGACGCAGGGCGCTCCCCAGAATCGCCCCCTCGTGGCGTGCCAGCAAGCGAGCAGCCCGCCCCCGGCCAGCCGAAACTTGCCCCCGTAGGCATCGAACTCCTTCTCCTGGCTGCCCAAGAAGCCGCCCCGCACCAGGAGCCCCCAGCGATCGAGGGCGAACCCGCTCCCCAGGATCGCTCCCAGCGCCGGTCGGGGCAGCTCTTCGAAAGTCGCGGTGCCCTCGGCTCGCAGGCGCCACCGGGCGCGTTCGGTGGTGTCGGACGCTCTCGCCTGGTTCTGTGTCACGGTGCGACGCCGCACGTCAGGGGCCGGACCTGGCGCCGGACGAGGCGGCGCCGGGGGAAGCTCGCCGACGGCCCCGGCGGTTCCCGCGGGCGGGCCGCCAGCATCGGGGCGGGCTCGGGGCTGGTCGTCGTCGAGCCGTAGCTGTGGGTTGATGCCGAGGGCGACGATGATAGCGGCCGCCCGCACCAGCTCGTCGCAGCGTGCTCCCAGAAGCTCGCGCTGGCCGCCGCGGCTCTCCGGCTCGATCCGAAGGGTCAGGGTGTAGCGGGCGGGCGGGAGCTCCCGAACGCTGACCGTGACCCGCAGCGGCTCGGTCAGGAGCTGGTCCGCGGGACGTCCGAGCAGGAAGTCGATGGAGCCTGACAGGTCCGCAGCCGCGGGGCAGCCCTCGGCGGCGTCGTACTCCAGGGTGAGCCGCGGTGAGTCATCCGTGTGGCCCGCACCGCTCGACAGCAGCAGTGCCAGCCCCAGCGCGCTCCCGTATCCAGCGCGTCCGCAACGTCTCCCCGTCTTCAAGGCGCTCACATGATGGCAAACTCGCCGGCGGTTTGCAGCCCGCTCGCCCGAGAACGGCGCCCGGCGAACGCAGGCAGTCCGATGGCCGCTGGCGGCGGGGAGCGCCAGCACCGACCCGTCCGCGCCCGGCGCGAGCCGGTCGGTGGTGCTCCCAACTCCCGACTCCCCCTCGAAGCGGGAGATGAACCGGACACGCAGGAGCGGGGCGGGGGCGCGCTCGTCCTGGCAGGACCGAGCGCCACAGGCAGCGGTGGCAGCGACCGCACCACCGTCGTCGCACACCCCCCAACGCAGAAAGAACGTGCTCGCCTCGCCCGCGCTCCCGCGGCGCGTACGCGCGTAGGTGGGATGAACGCCCATCCGACGTCGAGCCGATGGCGGTCAGGGGCAGGGCGAACGCATCAAAGATGGAACACATTCGATCACTTACGTGTGCGTCTTGAGCGGCGATCCCGAACGTGATCTCTTGCAC